>JAWVYG010000202.1:0-5744 GCA_033722815.1 Halioglobus sp. | reverse complement strand
GCCTGGTCCGAGCAGCTGGCGACCTGCGCGGCCGTTGTCGCGGACGAGCGGGTGAACGCCGTGCTGGACGATCCTGCACTGACCAGCGAGCAGCAGGCGCGCGCACTGAACGACGTCTGTGGCGATGCAACCAGCAGCGAGATGAAGAACTTCGTCAGCATCCTGGCCACCAACAAGCGCCTGGGGCTGCTGCCGGAGATACAGGCGCAGTTCGAACTTTTCAAAGCCAATCGCGAGAAGTCGGTCGACGTCGAAGTCATCTCCGCTTTCGACCTGGGCGACTCCCTTGTCGATCGCCTGGCCGGTGTCCTGCGCAGCAAGCTCGAGCGCGAAGTGAACGTCAGTACATCCACCGACAAATCGCTCCTCGGCGGCGTATTGATCAGGGCCGGTGATACCGTGATAGACGGCTCCGTGCGCGGCAGGCTGAACAAGCTGGCCGAGGCAATGAATTCCTGAGGTTTCAGGAAACGAATTTAGGATTGAGGAACAGAGCATGCAGCAACTGAATCCATCTGAAATCAGCGAGATTATCAAGCAGCGCATCGACCAGCTCGATGTCAGCTCCGAAGCTCGCAACGAGGGCACCGTGGTATCGGTAACCGACGGCATCATTCGTATCCACGGCCTGGCCGAGGTGATGTACGGCGAGATGATCGAGTTCGAGGGCGGCATCTACGGTATGGCGCTCAACCTGGAGCGCGACTCTGTCGGTGCGGTGATTCTCGGCGATTACAAGGGCCTGGCGGAAGGCCAGAGCTGCCGCTGTACGGGGCGCATCCTCGAGGTTCCGGTAGGTCCCGAATTGCAGGGCCGCGTCATCGACGCGCTCGGCAACCCGATCGACGGCAAGGGTCCTGTCAATGCGAGCATGACCGACGCACTGGAGAAAGTCGCGCCCGGCGTAATCGCGCGCCAGTCGGTCGACCAGCCGGTGCAGATCGGCCTCAAGGCGATCGACTCCATGGTGCCCATCGGCCGCGGTCAGCGCGAGCTGATCATCGGCGACCGCCAGATCGGTAAGACGGCTATCGCGGTCGACGCGATCATCAACCAGAAAGGCACCGGCATTAAGTGTGTCTACGTCGCCGTCGGCCAGAAAGCTTCTTCCGTCGCAGCCGTGGTGCGCAAGCTGGAAGAGCACGGCGCGATGGAGCACACCATCGTTGTCGCCGCGACCGCCTCCGACCCGGCGGCCATGCAGTTCCTGGCGCCGTTCGCCGGCTGCACCATGGGCGAGTACTACCGCGACCGCGGTGAAGACGCCCTGATTATCTACGATGACCTGACCAAGCAGGCCTGGGCTTACCGCCAGATCTCCCTGCTACTGCGTCGCCCGCCGGGCCGTGAAGCGTACCCCGGTGACGTGTCCGCCTTCGTACCGACCAACGTGATTTCCATCACCGACGGCCAGATCTTCCTCGAGTCCGGTATGTTCAACGCGGGTATCCGCCCCGCCATGGACGCCGGTATCTCGGTATCCCGGGTAGGTGGTGCGGCCCAGACCAAGATCATGAAGAAGCTGTCCGGCGGTATCCGTACCGCGCTGGCGCAGTACCGTGAGCTGGCGGCTTTCTCGCAGTTCGCCTCCGACCTCGACGACGCCACCAAGGCGCAGCTGGACCACGGTGAGCGCGTAACGGAGCTGATGAAGCAGAAACAGTACTCGCCCCAGTCGATCGCCGAGATGGGCCTGGTGCTGTACGCGGCCAACGAGGGCCACCTCGACGACGTCGATGTCAGCAAGGTCGGTGACTTCGAGGCGGCGCTGCTGTCCTACATGCATGCCGAGCACGGCGAGCTGATGAGCAGCATCGTGGAATCAGGTGATTACAACGACGAGATCGAAGCGACGTTCAAGTCGGCGATCGAGAAGTTCAAGTCGACCCAGACCTGGTAACGAGGACCGCCAGATGGCAGCCGGAAAAGAAATACGGACCAAGATCTCCAGTATCCAGAGTACGCAGAAGATCACCAGCGCCATGGAGATGGTCGCGGCGAGCAAGATGCGCAAGGCGCAGGAGCGCATGCAGCTGGGCAAGCCCTACGCCCGTCGCATTCGCTCGGTGGTTGGCCACATCGCCAATTCCGCTCCCGAGTACCGCCACATTTACATGGAAACGCGCGATGTCAGTCGCGTCGGTTTTATCGTGGTGTCGACCGACCGCGGTCTCTGCGGCGGCCTGAACATCAACCTGTTCAAGGCGACCGTGAAGGCGATGAAGGAGTGGGACGACCAGAATATCGAGATCGACCTGTGCCTGGTCGGCGCCAAGGCAGCGGCGTTTTTCAGCAGCTATGGCGGCAACGTGGTGTCCGCGGTGCGCGACCTGGGCGAGGAGCCTGCGGTGTCCGACCTGATCGGCGGCGTCAAGACCATGCTCGATGCGTACGAGGAGGGCAGGATCGACCGCCTGTTCCTGGTCAGCAACGAGTTCGTCAACACCATGACCCAGGCGCCTGCGGTGGAGCAGCTGCTGCCGCTGGAAGCGAAAGCGGACGAGGACATGCAGCACCACTGGGACTACATCTACGAGCCCGAAGCGAAGGAGCTGCTCGAGGGCCTGCTGACGCGCTACATCGAGTCCCAGGTGTACCAGGCCGTCGTGGAAAACGGCGCCTGTGAACAGGCCGCGCGTATGCTGGCGATGAAGAACGCGACGGAGAACGCCGGCGAGCTGATCGACGACCTGCAGCTCATTTACAACAAGGCGCGCCAGGCGGCGATTACACAGGAACTGTCGGAAATCGTAGGCGGCGCCGCGGCGATCAGCTGACGCCGCACCGTGGCAACGAATTCAGCGCGTGACGGTGGTCCCGCGCAACAAGAACTGAATTTTGATCAGAACATTGAGATAGAGGATCCGAACATGAGTAGCGGACGAGTCGTACAAATCATTGGCGCGGTTATCGACGTGGAGTTCCCGCGCGACAGCGTGCCGCAGGTTTACGATGCACTGAAGATCAACGAGAAGGACATTACCCTCGAGGTGCAGCAGCAGCTTGGTGACGGTGTCGTGCGCTCCATCGCCCTGGGCTCATCGGAAGGCCTCTCTCGCGGCCTGTCGGTGGAAAACACCGGTGCGCCCATTTCCGTTCCCGTCGGCCAGGAAACGCTGGGCCGCATCATGGACGTACTGGGCAACCCGATCGACGAGTGTGGGCCCATCGGTGAGAAAGAGCGCTCGGCGATTCACCGTCCCGCACCGACCTACGAGGAACTGGCGGCGGCGGAAGAGCTGCTGGAAACGGGCATCAAGGTCATCGACCTGGTCTGCCCCTTCGCGAAGGGCGGCAAGATCGGCCTGTTCGGCGGCGCCGGCGTGGGCAAGACCGTGAACATGATGGAGCTCATTAACAATATCGCGATTCAGCACTCCGGCCTGTCGGTATTCGCCGGTGTGGGTGAGCGTACGCGTGAAGGTAACGACTTCTACTACGAGATGCAGGAGTCCGGCGTGGTGAATACGGAGACGTTCTCCGAGTCCAAGGTGGCGATGGTGTACGGCCAGATGAACGAGCCGCCCGGTAACCGTCTGCGCGTGGCGCTGACCGGCCTGACCATGGCCGAGAAGTTCCGTGACGAGGGCCGTGACGTACTGCTGTTCGTGGACAACATCTACCGCTACACCCTGGCGGGTACCGAGGTGTCGGCGCTGCTGGGTCGTATGCCTTCCGCGGTGGGTTACCAGCCGACTCTGGCCGAGGAGATGGGTGTTCTGCAGGAACGCATTACCTCCACCAAGGTCGGCTCCATCACGTCCATCCAGGCGGTCTACGTACCGGCGGATGACCTGACCGACCCGTCCCCGGCGACTACCTTCGCCCACCTCGACGCGACCGTGGTACTGTCACGCGATATCGCCGCCAAGGGTATCTACCCGGCGGTGGATCCGCTGGACTCTACCTCCCGCCAGCTCGACCCGCTGCTGATCGGCAACGAGCACTACGAGACGGCGCGCGGTGTGCAGAACGTACTGCAGCGCTACAAGGAGCTGAAGGACATCATTGCCATTCTCGGCATGGACGAACTGTCCGAGGAAGACAAGCAGACGGTTGACCGGGCGCGTAAGATCGAGCGCTTCCTTTCCCAGCCCTTCCACGTGGCGGAAGTGTTCACGGGCTCTCCCGGCAAGTACGTTCCCCTGAAGGACACGATCGCCGGATTCAAAGGCATCCTGGCGGGCGAGTACGACCACCTGCCGGAGCAGGCCTTCTACATGGTGGGCAGCATCGAAGAGGCTGTCGAGAAAGCCAAGAGCCTGTAACAGCGCTTAGCGAGGCGTACTTCTATGGTTATGACCATTCACTGCGATATCGTCAGTGCCGAGGAGGAAATCTTCTCGGGCCTGATCGAAATGCTGGTGGCCACAGGTGAACTGGGCGAGCTTGGCGTGAGCTATGGCCACGCCCCCCTGCTGACGGCGCTGGTGCCCGGGCCCGTGCGCGTCGTGCCCCAGGGCGGCGGCGAGGAACAGGTGTTCTACGTGTCGGGCGGCTTCCTCGAAGTCCAGCCGGGCATCGTGTCGATCCTGGCCGATACCGCGATTCGCGCGGACGATGTCGATGAGGCCGCGGCGGAAGAGGCGCGCAGGGAAGCCGAACATGCGCTGGCCAACCAGTCCGGCGAGTTTGACTACGGCCGCGCATCCGCCCAGCTGGCCGAGGCGGCCGCACAGCTGGCCACGCTGCGCAAGCTGAAGAACCGCGCGGGCCGCGGTTAGTCCACGGCCGGCCAACGACCCGCAAGCCCCGGCCATCGCCGGGGTTTTTTTTACCTCGACCAGCTGCTTGCCGTACGTTGCTGTTGCGCTAAGCTGGGACAGGTCTTGCGGAGGAACCCACCATGACACAGAGCCTGATAAAGCGGGAGCACGAAGCTGTGCTGGCCACGACGGTCATCGGCTGCCTGAGCACCGTGCGCCACAATGACGGACGTGTATCCACCAACCCGGTCAGCTACCTGTGGAACGGCACGGAGTTCGAGATCAGCTCGCTCAAGGGGCGCATGAAATACCGCAATCTCCTCGCCAATCCGCAGGCGACGCTCTGCGTGGTGTCGGCAGCTGACCCGATGCATTACGTGGAAGTGCGCGGCAGCGTGCGCCTTGTGGACGACCCGGACCGCGGGCTGTTTACCGCTCACTTTCGCAAGGTATCCGGTGGGGTGGAGCCCCCCGAGGGCATGGACCCGCCCGGTGCCGAGCGCGTCATGTTGTTTCTCACGCCGGAGCAGGTGTCCAGCCCGAAGATGTACGGCGGCCAGTTCGACCAGTTCGAAGACAAGTTCAAGAAGTAAGTTCAGCCGCGCGGGTGCTGCGGCACCTGGCGCGCCAGCCAGTAGAACCAGATACCCGCCAGCAGCAGGTCGCCCGACATGAACAGCGCGGGCACCCCGGCCAGGCTGTCCGCAAAATACAGCGCAATCGCGCACAGGGCGGCCAGTGTCTTGCCGCTGGCGCCGACAAGGACCAGTGCGCGGTCCGGCTGCGGCTGCAGCGCCAGCCACAGGTAAACCAGGCCGAACAGGCCGACAAGTGTCGCTGCCAGCAGGCGGTAGAAGGCATCGCCGCCCTGCGGCAGCTGCAGCAGCTCACCCAGCGCACCATCGGGAATTGCGAAGCTATATGCGACCAGCAGGTTGAGCGGCGCGGTGAGCCACAGCGTCGTGCGCAGCAGGCGGTCAGCTGGTGCGGAGGGCCCCATGCTAGAGCAGGCCCCACAGCGTATCGAACAGCAGTTGC
>JAWVYG010000201.1:0-5757 GCA_033722815.1 Halioglobus sp. | reverse complement strand
TCCCCCAGGGCGGTCAGCCTGTCCCTTGCGGCACCGCCTTCCGCAGCGCTGCGGCCGTACTTCTGGCGCAGGTGCTCGCGCAAATCCTGCCCCTCGGGGGGCATCTGCGGGTTCAGCTCAAAGGGGTGCCAGGTGATGGTGACGTTGAACTGGCCGGGCATGGCCGCCAGCGCAGATTCCAGCTGTTTGTAGCCGATGATGCACCATGGGCAGACCACATCGGAGACGATGTCCACACGTAAATCAAAGGCATCAGTCGTTGCCGGGCTCGATTCAGTCACTGGCGCTCCGCGATCAATGGTAAACCTCATGATAGAAGTAATTCCGCGGCGATGCGAGGCGCGGTGCCCAGGCAATGACCACCTGCGAGCGCCCGGCCCCCCTGTGTCCGCGGCGGCGGGTGCGGTAAGCTCGTCGGTATGAACAAGTCCGACTCACAGCCCGCGGCCGGTGCGCCGGGCGCAACAAGGCCCGCACTGCCGGGCGCGGACCTGGTGTACTTCCCGGACGCAGGCCTGGCCGAACCGGACGACCTGTTGCAACGCCTGCTCGCCTCCGTCGAATGGACTCAACAAACGATCAGGCTGTTCGGCAAATCGCACCCGCAGCCCCGCCTCGAGGCCTGGTATGGCGAGCCCGGTGCGAGCTATAGCTATTCCGGCATCCAACACGAACCGCTGCCCTGGAACGCAGACCTGCTGCCACTGCGTCGTAGCGTCGAGGCGATTTGCGGCCGCCGCTTCAACAGCGTGCTCCTGAACTGGTACCGCGACGGCAACGACTACATGGGCCTGCACGCCGACGACGAACCCGAGTTGGGCAATGAACCCTGTATCGCCTCGCTCAGCCTGGGCGCGACGCGTCGCATGTACTTCCGCCACAGGCGCGACGCCACTATCGGCACCTTCAGTCTCGATCTCGCATCCGGCAGCCTGCTGATCATGCAGGGCGCCACACAGCAAAACTACAAGCACGGCATTCGCAAGACCGCCAGGCCCTGCGGGCCGCGTATCAACCTCACCTTCCGCTGGGTGGCGGCCCGCGACGACCAGCGCTCGTGACCCGGATGGGTGAAGGCGCGTGCACGCACCGCGCAGGTCGCAGGCCTAGCGGGCAATTCACGCGCGGGAACCGACGCACGCGCAGTGCAGCCAGTCAGGCTGCGCAACAGCTGTTACGCATGCAGGCAGCGCTCACTTTTCCACGGCGGAAGTGTGACGAATCACACAGTCTGCCCGATTTTGCCGGGCCGTGGCAGGGTAGTCACCGTACCCCGGCGCGGTATACTGCAGACAGGGGACAAGAATCAGAAAGCATTACTGCAGCCGCATGAAGAAAGCCACTTTGGTATTGGTACTGGCACTCGTTTTGCTGCCGCTCTCGCTGTGGGGCGCCGTGACGCTGTTCAGCGCGCAGTTGACCAACATGGTTCTGAAGCCGGACCACAGGCGTCATGAAGACCCAATCACCGTACCACCGGACTACACCGATGACCGCTACTGGGCCTCCCTGCCCGGTGGTGCGGGCCGCGCGAACCTGGTGCCCGAAGGTCAGCAGGCGCGCAGTGGCTCGGCATCCGTGGCGGTGTTCTACATTCACCCCACGTCCTACCTCAGCGGTGATCGCTGGAATTCGCCCCTGTTCGAGGACAGCTGGGCCTGGGAGATGGTCGATCGCATGATGGCCAGCCAGGCGAGCGCGTTCAACGCCTGTTGCGACGTGTACGCCCCGCACTACCGCGAGGCCACGCTGTGGAGTTTCGTGGAACGCGAGCACGAGGACGGCCTGCATGCGCTGAATATCGCCTACGTGGATGTCTCCCGCGCCTTCGATAATTTTATCCAACGCATCGGCAGGAACACGCCCTTCATTGTCGCCAGCCACAGCCAGGGCACGGCACACGCCCTGCGCCTGTTGAGCGAGAGGGTCAACAACGGCATCCTGCGCGAACGACTCGTGGCGGCCTACCTGATCGGCTACGAAGTTCCCATGGACATGTTCGAGCGTGAACTGGGCAACATACCACCGTGCGAGAACGCCACCGATAACGGCTGCGTTGTGCACTGGGCGGTTTACGGCGATCAGGGCACGCCGGAACCGGGCGCCCCGCACTGGTACAGTAGTGGCTGGGAGTACTCCAGGGGAAAAGAATACCTGTGCACCAATCCGCTCAGCTGGCGCCGCGACGAAGACCGGGTGCCGGCCACCGAACACCCCGGCGCTCTGCCGACATCATCCGGTTACAGCTTCGCCAACTTCTTCTTCAACAGCCCGTCAGGCAAGAAGGTCCTTGCGCTCCCCGCGGTGCTGCCCGCGTGGACCTGGGCGCAGTGCCGCAACGGCTTTCTCTATGTCGAGCCGCAGATCGAGGGCCCCTTCGCCAGCCCGCTGGACGACGAGACACAGAACTACCACACGCGCGACTACGCCCTGTTCTACCAGGCCATCCGCGACAACGCGGTATTGCGCGCCCGGCAGAAGATCGTGCTGCCGGTACCGTTCCAGTAGCCGGTATACGGGCTAGCGATCCACGTTCTGGAGTTGCACCGGCGTGTAGTGCTGTACTTCCGGGAACGGCTCATAGAAATGGTGCAACAGCGCTTTCCAGCGCTGGTATTGTACGGAATTGCGGAAACCCACCGTGTGATCCTCCAGCGTCTGCCACCTCACCAGGAGAATGTAACGGTCGGGCTTTTCCAGGCAGCGCTGCAGCTCGTGGCCGCGATAACCTTGCATCGAGGAGATGATGCCACTGGCGCGGGCGAAGGCGGCCTCGAAGTCCGCTTCTGTGCCCTGCCTGACATCGAGCACTGCCACCTCCAGAATCATCCTGCGCACCTCGCAGCCATAATGAAGTCGCGAATCTCCTGCGGGTCATCGATACGAACATGATCTGGTAGGTCCATCCGGCCCCCCTTTTGACGCGCTGCCGAGCGTCCGGTTCAGTTATCCCGCGACAGGAATTCCGCCAGCTGCGCGAGCGATGGCAGCCGACAGATGGCGCCGTCGAAATTGTGCCGCGCGGTAAACTCGTTGTGAATCACCGCGCAATCGATGCCCGCCGCAAGGGCCGAGCGCAGGCCGCGCTCCGAATCCTCCACGACCAGCGCCTCGCCTGGCCCCGCGCCAAAGCGCTCCAGTGCCAGCGCGTAGGGCTCGGGGTCGGGCTTGGACCGCTCGTAATCCTCCCGGGTGAGCACGAACTCCACGTGGTCCAGTAGCTCGCGGCGGCGGTGGATGACGTCAAAGTCCACGCGTTTCGCGGTCGTGACAATGGCCATGCGGTAGCCCTGCGCGTAAAGCGAGTGCAGGCAGTCCGCCGCACCGGGTATCTCGATAGCCTCGTTGCGCAGGTACTGCTGGTACCAGCGGTTGCGCTGCGCCTTCTGCCGCGCAACCAGTGCCGGGTCGATCCCGGCCTGCTCGGCGAGTTCCCAGGCGGCGGCACCACGCACCATAATGTGGCGATACGTATCCTGGTCGAGCGCCACACCGATGTCCGCCAGCGCCCGCCGTGTCGCCTCGAAGTACCAGAACTCGGTATCGACAAGCACGCCGTCATTGTCAAACAGGATGAACTTGTAATGCATTTCGCAGCCGGCAGAAAACCCACCCATACTCTACAGGTATTAACCGCGCCGCGTTACCTGTGCGGATCACTTTACGGCTGCACTTACAGCATCTAGGATAATTGCAGCCAGTGCGCAGCCGCCATCTCCTTGCCCGAGGCCTGCCGGCGCACCACAACAACAATCACCGGAGTAGCCACCATGCAGCGCACCCTCGCCCTCCTCATGACCGCAGGCGCAGCGCTCGCTGCTCACAGTATCGCTCCGCCCGCCGCCGCACAGGAGCTGACGCTGGAGGAAGTGGTGGTCACCGCCCGCAAGAGGGAGGAGTCGCTGCAGGAAGTCCCGGTGGCTGTGTCGGCCTTCAGCGCGGAGATCATGCAGTCGATGGGTATCCGCAATATGCGCGACTTCGACGGCCTGGTGCCCGGCCTGCACCTCGGCGGCGGCGGCAACGGCCTGAAGGGCGACGGCAACGCCTATATCCGCGGTGTCGGGCAGCGCGAAACGCGGGTAACCATCGATTCCGGCGTCGGCATCTACCTGGACGATGTCTATATCGCGCGCGCTTCCGGTGCCCTGTTGGACGCGGTCGATATTGAGAACGTACAGGTGCTTCGCGGGCCGCAGGGTACACTGTTTGGCAAGAACACCACGGGCGGCGCGATCCTGTACCAGTCGAAGAAGCCGGCGGCGGAACTGTCCGCAGATGCACGCCTGACGCTGGGCAACTACAAGCGCAACGATATTTCCCTGGCTGTCAACGTGCCACTCGTCGAGGACAAGCTGCTCTCGCGGCTGACGGTGGCCAGCGTGCGGCAGGACGGCTACACAGAGAATGCCGTGGATGGTACGGACTGGATCGACGATGACCGGCAGATGGCGATAGCCCAGCTGCGCTGGCTGCCTTCGGACGCCGTTGTCGTCGACCTGAACATGAACTACACGCGCACGCACCAGCAACCCCAGGCACAGAAGTGCGAATGGCTGGGCGATGACCTCACCGAAGCCGGCTTCACACAGCCGGGCTCGCTGGAGGGCCTGCTGAATGCGTTCTCCAGCGAGACCGTCGAGCAGGCCTGCGATCGCAGCGGCCCTGAACTGCCTATCGATCGCTTCCTCAGCGAGCAGAACAGCGACGACAGCATCTTCTACCAGGGTTCCTACGACGTCGACACCGCGATGGTGGCAACCACCGTCGACTGGGAGATCAACGACAACCAGTCCGTGAAAAGCATCACGGCCTGGCGCAATACCCGGCAGGAGGCGGACGAGGATATCGACGGCATGGATATCGTGGTCACCGGCCGCTACGGGTTCGAGCCCAACAACACCGACCAGTACACGCAGGAGCTGCAGTTCCTCGGCAGCGCGATGGAAGATCGCCTCAGCTACACGCTGGGCGCGTACGCCTTTTATGAAGAAACCGATGACGACTGGCTGCAGGATTTCGCCGGATATGTCGAGACCACCACGAACTCCGACCCGGCCGCGGGCAGGTACAACAGCCTGCTCGCCCGCTCCAACCTGCACCGCAGGGAAACCGAGAACACCTCCTATGCCGCGTTCGGGCAGCTCGACTTCGAGCTCACCGAGGAATTCATCCTGACCCTCGGCCTGCGCTACACCTGGGAAGAGCGCAAGACCTTTTACAGTGAGGGTCGCGTCTACCTGCCAAGCATCCACAACGGCGACTACCTCGGCACCCTGGACACCATTTACACCGCGAATATCCTGCACAGTTTCACGCAACCCGGGGGCCGCCCGGTCAGGGAATGGCAATACGGTTTCGACCCGGACGGGCCCGGCCCAGAGCCCTTCGTGGTCGGCGCCTTCGGCGAGCTCGCCGATGAGCGGGACGACGATGACTGGAACCCGATGGCGAGCGTCAAGTACCTGGCCGGCGACGACGTGCTGGACGCCCTGGGGCTGGACAGCGGCATGGCCTACTTCACCTACAGCACCGGCTTCCGCTCCGGCGGCGTGACCGTGGGCAACGGCGATTTCGACGGCGACCAGATCATCGACCTGGAGAATTTCAAACCCGAGTTCGTCGACATGTTCGAGCTCGGCTTCAAGATCGACGCCTTCGACAGGAAGCTGCGCGCAAACGTCGCCATCTACTACCAGGAGTACGATGATATCCAGCTGACGACCACCATCCCCGACCCGAATTTCGGTGTGCCGC
>JAWVYG010000200.1:0-5763 GCA_033722815.1 Halioglobus sp. | reverse complement strand
TGCACACTGGGACTGGCAGCACGCGCCGATCTCGATCTACGAGTTTCACCCCGGCTCCTGGCACAGGGACGAACACGGCGAATTCCTGAACTACCGCGACATCGCGCACCGGCTGGCCGATTACGTGGACGAGCTTGGCTTCACCCACGTGGAGCTGATGCCGGTGACGGAGTATCCGCTGGACGATTCCTGGGGCTACCAGGCCACGGGTTATTTCGCGCCCACAGGCCGTTTCGGCAGCCCCGATGACTTCCGCTACTTCGTCAACCTGCTGCACGGGCGCGGTATCGGCGTGATTCTCGACTGGGTGCCCGCGCATTTCCCCCGCGACGCCCACGCCCTGGCCCGCTTCGACGGGACGGCCCTGTACGAGCACGAGGATCCGCGCCAGGGTGAGCACACCGACTGGGGCACGCTGATCTACAACTACGGGCGCAACGAGGTGCGCAATTTCCTGCTCGGCAGCGCCAACTACTGGCTGGAGGAATTTCACCTCGACGGCCTGCGCGTGGACGCGGTCGCCTCCATGCTCTACCTGGATTATTCGCGCGAGGAGGGCGAGTGGCTGCCGAACCGCTTCGGTGGCCGCGAGAACCTGGAGGCCATCGAATTCCTGCGCGAACTGAACGCCCTGACCCACGGGCGTCACCCGGGTACGCTCACCATCGCCGAGGAATCCACGGCCTGGCCGCAGGTCACCCGGCCCACCTGGGTCGGCGGGCTGGGTTTCTCCATGAAATGGAACATGGGGTGGATGCACGACACGCTCAGCTATTTCTCGAAGGAGCCCGTGTACCGCCAGTACCACCACGACCAGCTGACCTTCGGCATGATGTACGCCTTCTCGGAGAACTTTGCCCTGCCGTTCTCCCACGACGAGGTGGTGCACGGCAAGGGCTCGCTGCTGGGCCGGATGCCCGGCGACGACTGGCAGCGCTTTGCCAACCTGCGGCTGCTGCTGACCTATATGTTCACCTATCCCGGCGCCAAGCTGCTGTTCATGGGCTGTGAACTGGGGGACCCGCTGGAGTGGCGTCACCGTGAGCAACTGGACTGGGACCTGCTGCGGAATCCCTCCCATGGCGGCGTCCAGCGCCTCGTCGGCGACCTGAACCGGCTGTACCGGACGCAGCCCTGCCTGTACCGGCTGGATTTCGACAGCGCCGGTTTCCAGTGGATCGACTGCCACGACTCCACCCAGTCGGTGATCAGCTACCTGCGCCGGGACGGCGATGACTGTCTGGTGGTGGTGTTGAATTTCACGCCGGTCGTGCGCCGCGACTACCGCATCGGCGTGCCCGTAGCGGGTGTCTACACCGAGATCTTCAACTCCGATTCGCGCTTCTACGGTGGCGGCGACGTGGGCAACGGCCCCGGGCTGAAGTCCGAAGCGGGCCCCTGGATGGGCTTCCCCTGTGGGCTGTCGCTGAGCCTGCCGCCGCTGGGCGGCGTCGTACTGCGCCGCTCGGCTGACCCGGGGGACTGAGGGTGAAGGTGCTGTTCGTCGCCAGCGAGGCCTACCCGCTGATCAAGACCGGCGGGCTGGCCGACGTGGCCGGCAGCCTGCCCGAGGCGCTGCGCCAGGCCGGCATGGATGTACGCCTGCTGCTGCCGGCCTACGCGGACGTGCTGTCAGGGCTGGATGAGGCTCCCGAGCAGCTTGCCGCGCTGGAGCTGACCGGCGGCGAGGTGCAACTGCTGCGCTGCCCCCTGCCGGGAACCGGGGTGACTGTGTGGCTGCTGCAGCATCCGCTGTTCTCCGGGCGCCCCGGCAATCCCTACCAGGACGACAGCGGCCACCCCTGGCCCGATAACGCCGAGCGTTTCGCGCTGCTTTGCGAGGCCGCCGCGCGCGTCTGCGCGGGCATCGAAGCCCTGGACTGGCGCCCCGACATCCTGCACGGCAACGACTGGCACACGGGCCTGGCGATCGCCCTGGCGCGCCGCCTGCCGCAGGCGCCCGGTACGGTGTTCACCGTTCACAACCTCGCGCACATGGGCATTTTCGATTACCCCACCTTCGAGCGCCTCGGTCTGCCCGCGGACCTGTGGGGAGAGCAGGGCCTGGAGTTCTACGGCCAGCTGAGCTTTATAAAGGGCGGTCTGGCCTTTGCCGACTACGTCACCACGGTCAGCCCCACGTACGCCCGCGAGATCTGCCACGCGCCCGGCGGTATGGGCCTTGAGGGGCTGCTGGGTACGCTGGACGAACGCCTGCTGGGCATACTCAACGGCATCGATACCGCTACCTGGAACCCGCGCGCCGATGCGCTGATCCCGCACGCCTACGGCCCCGGTGACCTGGAAGGCAAGGCGCGCAACCGCACCGAACTGCAGCGCAGGGTCGGCCTTCAGGTGCGCGACGACCGGCCGCTGCTGGGATTCATTGGGCGGCTGGTGGAACAGAAGGGGCTGGAACTGATGCTGCCGGTACTGGACGAGGTACTGGATTTGCCCGCGCAGCTGGTTTTCCTCGGCACCGGGGAGGAGCGTTACGAGCAGGCGCTGGCCGAGCTCGCGCTCAGGCGTCCGGGGGAGGTGGCCACGAGGCTGGCCTACGACGAGGGCCTGGCGCACCAGATCGAGGCCGGCGCCGATATCTTCCTCATGCCCTCGCTGTTCGAGCCCTGCGGCCTGAACCAGCTGTACAGCCTGCGCTACGGTACACTGCCCGTGGTGCGGCGCGTGGGAGGGCTGGCGGACACGGTGGTGGACGCCGATGAGCAGCACCTGGCCGCGGGCGAGGCGACGGGTTTCGTCTTCAGCGAGCCCTCGCCGGTTGAATTCCTCGCCGCGACGCGCCGTGCCGTTGACCTGTGGTCCGACCGCGCTGCGTGGCGCCGACTGCAGGACCGCGCCATGGCCCAGGATTTTTCCTGGCAGCGCAGTGCCGCGCAATACCGCGAACTGTATCGCTCAATCGCGCTGTAATGAGGTAAGCTAGGGCCATGCCAGGCACGACATTTCCACTTGAGATACAGCCGCGAATTCCCGAGGAACTGGGCCGTTTGCAGGAGATGGCGAACGACCTGATGTACAGCTGGGATCGCAGCATTCGCTCCCTGTTTCACCGGCTGGACAAGGACCTGTGGCACGCCTGCGGGCACAATCCCCGGGCATTCCTGCGGCGCGTATCGCAGCAGCGCATCAACGACGCCGTGGCCGACCGCTCCTACATGGAGGACTACCGCCGCGTCATCGCCGCCTACGACGCCTACCGCGATCACCGCGGCCGGCCCGAGCTCACCGAGCTGTTCGACCCGGGCAACGACCTCGTGGCCTACTTCTGCCTGGAGTTCGGCTTCCACGAGAGCTTCCCGATCTACTCCGGCGGCCTGGGCATCCTGGCGGGTGACCACTGCAAGGCCGCCAGTGACGTGGGCCTGCCCTTTGTCGCCGTCGGCCTGTTGTACCAGAAAGGCTACTTCCACCAGACCATCGATGGCCACGGCCACCAGCAGGTCGATTACCTTGGCATGCACCCCCACGACCTGCCCGTGGTGCCGACCCTGACCAGCGAGGGCAGGCACCTCACCCTGGAGATCGAGTTCCCGGGCCGTGTGCTCAAGGCCTGCGTGTGGACCGCGCAGGCGGGCCATATCACGCTCTACCTGCTCGATACCAATATCCCGGAGAATTCCGAGCACGACCGGCTGATCACGCAGCAGCTGTATGGCGGCGACCGGGAGATGCGCCTGCAGCAGGAGCTGGTGCTGGGCGTGGGCGGTGTGCGCGCACTGCGCGCGCTGGGCAAGCGACCCACGGTGTGGCACATCAACGAGGGGCACGCGGCCTTCCAGCTGCTGGAGCGCTGCGCCCTGCGCATGCGCGAGGGTATGGACTTCGACAGCGCCATGGAGCTCGTCGCCGCGGGCACGGTGTTTACCACGCATACCCCGGTGCCCGCCGGGCACGACATCTTCGACAAGTCACTGGTGCACAGGTATCTCGGCGGCATGGCGCAGGCCCTGGGCCTGGACTTCGAGCACCTCTACCAACTCGGGCTCAACACCGGCGACGGGTTCAACATGACCTGCCTGGCGCTGCGCTGCACGCGCTTCCACAACGGTGTGAGCCGTATCCACGGGCGCGTGGCGGCGGAAATGGAGGCCGACTTGTGGCCGCAGATTCCCCACGCCGAAAACCCGGTCACCCATGTCACCAACGGTGTACACCTGCAGACATTCCTCGCGCGGGAGTGGATCAGCCTGTTCGACCTGCGTTTCGATGACTGGGATAACGAACTGCTCAACGAGGGTTACTGGGATCGCCTTGACGAGGTGCCCGACTACCACTACTGGAGCATTCACAAGGCGGTGAAACAGCAGATGCTCAACGACGTGCGCGAAAGCGTGGTGCGCCAGCAGCGCCGCAACGGCACCAGCGACGCGCTCATCAGCCGCATGGTGCGCCACCTCGACGGCGGCGACCCGGACCTGCTGGTCATGGGATTCGCGCGGCGCTTCGCGACCTACAAGCGCGCCCTCATGCTGTTCGACGACCCGGAGCGCCTGTCGCGGCTGGTCAACGATGAGCAGCGCCCGATGCTCATTATCTTTGCCGGCAAGGCCCATCCTCATGACGAGCCCGGCCAGCACCTCATAAAGCGCATCCACGAATTCTCGATGCGTCCGGATTTCATCGGCAAGGTGCTCCTGCTCGAGGGCTACGATATGGCGCTCGCGCGTCGCCTGGTCGCCGGTGTCGACGTCTGGCTGAACACGCCGGAATATCCCCAGGAGGCCAGCGGCACCTCCGGCCAGAAGGCGGGGCTCAACGGGGTGGTCAACCTCAGCGTGCTGGACGGCTGGTGGGGCGAGGGTTACAACGGCGCCAACGGCTGGGCCATCAACCCGCGCGGCGAACGCTACGACCACGAGCAGCGCCAGCACGAGGAGGCCAACGACCTGCTCAATATACTCGAGCACGAGGTTTTGCCGACCTACTACCGCCGCGACGGCGGCGGTTACTCCCCGGACTGGGTCGCCATGTCCAAGGAGTCGATGAAATCGACCATTCCCCGCTTCAACGCCCAGCGCATGCTGCGCGACTACGTGACGCGGCTGTACCACCCCGCGCAGGAACAGCGTCGCCGCCTCGGCGCCGATGGCGGCAGGCTGGCTCGCGAGCTCGCGCAGTGGAAGCACCGCGTGCGCCAGGCATGGCCGGGCGTGAGCATGGAGCTCATCCTGCAGCCCCCGGCCCACCTCTACCACGACGACAGGATATTGCTGGAGGTGCGGGCGAACCTGAACGGCCTGGATGCGCAGGACGTTCGGCTGGAGTGCCTGTTTGGACGCGACGACCCGGAAACGGGTTTTTGCGTCGAGCAGGTTGCGCGCATCGAGGCGGCCGGGCAGTCCGAGCATTACACCCTGTTCGAGGCTTCGGTCGAACCGGCGATCGCGGGACTGCAGAGCTACAAGTTCCGCATGTACCCCTACAGCGAGGCGCTGAGCCATCCCTTTGAACTCGGTTGCATGATCTGGATCTGAACGCGCAGGCGGCAGCGTCGCCTGCGATTCCCGGTCCAGGGCCAGGTGCGGCGAGCCCGGAGCGTGTCGGAAATTTTTACACGAGTCTCTCCGAATGCCCTCCACGCGGCGTTTTACAAAAAATAAATCCATATATAACAATGAGTTGCAACTCCAAGGCATGGAACTTGCGTTGTGCTGTATGAATCCAGGCGCACAACCCGCGCCTCAGGAGTTATGCCGCTGAGGAATAATGGGCGGTCTTAATAAAACTGGGAGTTGTAGTCAT
>JAWVYG010000199.1:0-5776 GCA_033722815.1 Halioglobus sp. | reverse complement strand
GCCTGGCGCTGCTGTGCACCCTGCTGTGGGGCTGTCCCAGCGCCAGTAATCCCACCCAGGGCTCCGGGAGCGCCGGCGCTCCACCCGTGGGAGCAGGCAGCGCCGGTGGCCCGCCCGCAGGCTCAACAGGCACCGCCGGGACAGGCACCGATGGCGCCGCAAGCGACGGCGATAGCGCAGAGCAGGGCGAGGGCGACCAATCGGGGACCGCGGCAGCGGGACAGGACGGGCTCGAGCGCGGTGAGGAACCCGGCTTCGAGAGCGGCGAAGAGGGAGACGAGGAGCTGCCCGACCTGCGTGATATCAGTGCGACACCACCACCGGGCGAGACCAGCGACGACCCCTTCGACGTGCCCGGCGGTGCTGCCGACGGGGACGAGGGTGGATCGGGGGGGGCCGTCACAGGGCCGGACATGGAAACGGCGGCGGGGAGTGGCGGCGGCCCTGTGACTGATGACCAGGCAGAGAACACCGGCGGCGGACCGCTGACCACCGACGAGCAGGTTGCGATCCTGGACGCGGAGCTCGAGCGCGGTACGGGCAGCTTCGACGACCTGATCAGGGCAGAACGGGAGGCGCAGCAGCAGCGCGAGCGGCAACAGGCAGGTAGCGCGCCACCGGCAACCGCCGCGGAGGATGAGCCGTCGTCCGGGCCGGCTCCGCGGGCCGCTGTCTTCGAAGGCGGCATGGCGGGAGGCGCCTCCGGCGGCGCGGCGCCGACCAATCCGGTCAAGTTCCCCCCGCCGGAGGATATTCCCAGCGGTAGTGACGACGACGTGGTGGCGCGCCAGCTGCGCGAGGCGGCGATGCGCGAGCCTGATCCCGCCGTGCGCGAGCGCTTGTGGGACGAGTACCGCAAGTACAAGGGAATCAAGGAATGACACCAATCTACCGCTGCCTGCTGCTCGCCGTTGCGCTGCTGTCCCTGACCGCCTGCGTCAGCCAGACCGTCAAGAGCACCAGGATACCCCCGCTGAACGGGCCCTCGGTCGAAGTGCCGGAGGAACTCCTGTTGGACGTCGGCGTGGCGATCTTCGACGCAGGGCTTGATGACTACGAAGAGGACGATGACGAGCTGCCCATTTATCCCGAGGTGCGGCGCGCCGAGGCATTGTTCCTGCCCAACAAACTTGCCGCCGCGCTCCAGGACAGCGGTGCATGGGGCGCGGTGCGTGTAATGCCGAACGAGGAACAACTCGTCGATGTACTGGTCAGCGGCACGATCCTCCACTCCGACGGGGAATCCCTCAAGCTGCAGGTGACTGCGACGGACTCGAGGCAGAAAGTGTGGCTGGAAAAAACCTACACGGGTAAGGTCAGTCGCTACGCCTACACAGCGACACGGGCGGACCACGACCCTTTCCAGGCAGTATTCAACACAATTGCCAACGATCTGCTGGAAATACTCGAGGATCGCTCCGACAAGACGCGACGCGATATCCGTATGCTGACAGAGCTGCGCTTCGCCCGGGCGTTTTCCCCCGACGCATTCAGCGGCTACGCGCAACCCGACCCCCGCGGACGCTACGAGATACTGCGGCTGCCCGCGGAGGGCGACCCGATGCTGCTACGTGTAAGAAAGATCCGGGAACGGGACCACGTGTTCATCGACACGCTGCAGGATTACTACACTGAGTTCGACGAGATGATGGCGGCACCCTACCACGAGTGGCGCAAGCTCAGTTACGAGGAAGTCATCGCGATCCGCGAGCTGAAGGCAGAGAGCATGCGCCAGCTCGTCACCGGCGCCGTGGCGGTCATTGGCGGCATTGCGGCGCAAATCGAGGGGGACAGCGGTGCTTCCAGGGCCGCGGGCAGGATCGCGATGATAGGCGGCGCCTACATTCTCAAGAGCGGGCTGCATAAACGCAACGAAACCGCGCTGCACGTCGAGGCACTGGAGGAACTGGGGACGTCGCTGGAGGCCGAGATCGCGCCGCGCGTTATCGACCTCGAGGACAGGACAGTGACCCTCAGCGGCACTGTCGAAGAACAGTACGCGCAATGGCGCGAGCTGCTCGCGGAAATCTACCAGACGGAAATCGGCGACCTGGAACTTCCCGCAGTCACGCCCGACAGTCCTGCTACACTGTAGGCCGTTCTTGACGGCGCCGCATGTCCTCCCACAACCAGCCAGTACAGCCCACGCCATTCGAGGTAGCCGACCACGCCAGCCCGGCAGGCGCGGGGACGTCTGCATCCGGGGCCCAGCCGCGGCGCTGGGTAATGCCAGCCCTGCTACTACTGGTAGCGACCGCGTTACTGGTGGTCTTCTGGCTGCCCGAGCGCCTCATGGAGGCACCGTCGCAGGCGGCACAGCCCCCGCCCCCGCAGGTCGCAGACGAACCGTCGCCTGCCGGGAACATTGCCGGCAGTACTGAACGCGCCGCCCCCGCGGCGACGCAGGACGCAACGCCGTGGAGTGACGCCCAGCAGGCGCGCCTGCGCCTGGCCGCCAGGACGTGCTGGCCGAACTGCTCGACCTGCAGTTCGCGCTGGAAGAACAGGGCGTAAAGCAGTGGGCACCGCAGGACTTCGCGCGGGCCGGCGAGCTTGCGGCCGAGGCGGACACCCTGTACCGCAACCAGCAGTACACGCAGGCGAGTGACCAGTACCAGGCCAGCCTGGATCTGCTGCAGTCACTGGCAGACGGCCTGCCACAGCAGCTACAACAGTCCCTGGAGGACACCGAGGCCGGTATCGAGGCCGGCGACACGGAACTGGCGGGCAGGTCGCTGCAAATGGTGCGGGCAATCGCCCCGGACCACGAACAATTGGAAATACTGACGCAGCGAGTCCAGGCACTGCCCGACCTGCTGGGCTTGCTGGCAAGGGCCCGCAAGGCCGAGGAGTCGGACGAGCTCGATCTTGCGGCGCAGCATCTCACCCAGGCTACCCGGCTCGATCCCATGCACAGGGCCGCCGCCCAGGCGCTGGACCGCGTCAATAACGCCATCGGCGAACGGGAATTTCAGGCCCGCATGAGCAGGGGCTACGCTCACCTGGACAGTGGCGAGCTGTCTGACGCACAGGCCGCTTTCGAAAGTGCCAGGGCATTGAAAGCCGATTCCGCGGAGGCGGCCAGCGCGCTGCGCGAGGTCTCTGCCGCAATGATCTCGGCGAATCTCGCCGCACTGCAGCGCGAGGGGACTTCCCTGGAAAACCGGGAGCAGTGGCAGGCCGCGGTGGAGACCTATGAGCGCGCCCGCAAGATAGATCCCAATGTGACCTTTGCCGCCCAGGGACTCGAACGCAGTCGCGAGCGTGCCAGGCTCGACAAGCAGTTCCGGGATATCCTGGACGATCCCGAACGACTCGCGAACCGGGCCGTGGCGGCGGAGTCTTCCGACTTCCTGCGCCACGCGCAGCGCGTAACCCCGCGCGGAGAGGTGCTGCAATCACAGATCAGCTCCCTGGAGCGCCTGCTGCGCCAGGCGGAAACACCCGTCCCCGTGGTGCTGCGATCCGACCTGGAAACGGACGTCGTGCTGTACAAGGTCGCGCGGCTGGGCAAGTTCCAGCAACACGAGATGAGCCTGCGACCGGGCAACTACACCGCCGTGGGCACCCGCCTGGGTTTCCGCGATGTACGCATGGAGTTTACCGTGCGTTACGGTGAACAGCCGCAACCGGTTACCGTGGTTTGCACAGAGAAAATCTAGCGCCGGCCGCGATGCGATCCCCCGATGACAACAGTGGCACGGTAATCGAGCCGGCGGGCTTTACCCCGCTTGACGCATCGGCCACGGACACCGTCACGAGACGCCCGACGCGACTGCTGGTTGTCGTCGCCGTACTGGCGCTCTTCGCCGCGGCAGTGGCGTTCCTGTTCAGCGCCCGTTCGGTCCTCATCCGCGTGATCGCCGAAACGCCTGCCCAGTTATCTGTCCGCGGACTGGCGCTGCCCGTGGGAGAGCGCTACCTGCTGCTGCCCGGCGAGCACCGCGTGACGGCCAAGGCACCGGGCTACAAAGCGCTGTCCACGCTGGTAAACGTCGATGAGCGCGACAGCCAGGAGATCGAACTGCTGCTGCAGCCGCTGCCCGGCAAGGTATCCATCGACAGCATCCCGCCGGGGGCTACGGTCATTCTCGACGGCGAGCCCCTCGGCCAGACTCCACTGCAGCAACTGGCCCTGCCGGCCGGGGAAGTAGATTTGCTCCTGCGCCATCCGCGCTACCTGCCACTGCGCCAACAGGTTCTGGTAAGCGGCCGCGGTATCCAGCAACAGCTCAAGCTCGAGTTACTGCCGGCGTGGGCCACGGTGACAATAGACAGCCGACCCCGGGGCGCGGCCGTACTGGTGGATGGCGAACAGGTGGCGACGACGCCCGCAACCGTGGAGGTAATGGAGGGCGAACGCCAGCTGCTACTGCAGCTGGACAACTTCTCCGCGTGGGAAGTCAACAGCGAGTTCGTCGCCGGCGCATCGCGCGACTTCGGCGAGATCGAGCTACCACCGGCACCCGGCAACCTGCAGCTGACCAGCGAACCGGCCGGCGCCAATGTCACACTCGATGGCGAGTTCCAGGGTCAGACACCGCTGCTTCTGCAGCTGCGGCCCCATACAGAGCAGCGCGTATCCCTATCCAAGCCCGGCTACCGCCGCCACACCCAGTTACTGTCCATGTCCGCAGGCGAGAGCCGCGAGCTGGCGGTGTCGCTGCGAGCGCAACTGGGCACGGTCGTGTTCAAGGTTCTGCCGGAGAACGCGGTCGTGAGAGTAAACGGGGAACACCGTGGCCGCGGCAGCCAGAGCCTCTCGCTGCCCGCAGTGGAGCACAGGATCGACATCACTATGGAAGGTTACGCACCCCAGAGCAGGCGCATCACACCGCGGCCCGGACTTGAGCAACGGGTTGAGGTACAGCTGCAGACGGAGGAGGAGGCTAGCCTGGCACGGCTGCCGCCGCAGGTACAAAACAAACTCGGCCAGACCTTCAAGCTCATGAACCCGGCAGCCTCGGCGCTGGGCGAGTTCACCATGGGCGCCTCGCGGCGGGACCCGGGACGCCGCTCCAACGAGGTACTGCACCCCGTCTCCCTGCGTCGCATGTTCTACCTGCAGACGACGGAAGTCACCAATGCCCAGTTCCGGGCATTCCAGGCGGACCACAAGTCGGGCCACGTAGAGGGCCGCAGCCTCAACCGCGACCAGCAACCGGCCGTGCAGCTCAGCTGGCAGCAGGCGGCATCCTACTGCAACTGGCTCAGCCGCCTGGAAGGACGCAGGCCGTTCTACCGCGAGAAGCAGGGCATTATCACCGGCTTCGACGCGACATCTACCGGCTACCGCCTGCCCACGGAGGCCGAGTGGGCCTGGGCCGCACGCACCAGCGGCGGCGAACTGTTGAAATTCCCCTGGGGCAACAGCTTTCCCCCGCGCGACACGGTGGAGAACTACGCGGACGCAGCATCGGCATTCATCAATGGCCGTGTGCTGAATAATTACAGAGACGATCATCTCGTATCCGCCCCGGTCGGCTCCTATCCCGCCAACGACAAGGGACTGTTCGACATGGGCGGCAATGTCGCCGAGTGGGTACACGACGTGTATACCATCCCGACCTCTGACGGCAGCATTTCGGTCGACCCCCTGGGCAGTCAAAGCGGTGACAACTACGTGATACGCGGCGCCAGCTGGAGCCAGGCCAAGTTGCCGCAACTGCGCCTGTCGCATCGGGATTATGGGCAAGCGGGCCGCGATGACGTAGGATTTAGAATCGCCCGCTACGCGGAGTAAGGCATGAGTTCAACACAGGTGGCGGCGGTGCTG
>JAWVYG010000198.1:0-5799 GCA_033722815.1 Halioglobus sp. | reverse complement strand
GGCCCGGCATCGACATCGAGGTCGCCAAGGCGGCGGCGAACTACATGGGGGGCACGTGGTCGCAGATCGCCCTGACCGACAGCACCACGATGAGCCTGGCCACGATGTACAGCGGCCTGCTGGTGGGCGCCGGCGATGAGCTGCTGCAGACCGTACACGACCACTACTCCACCGATATGTCACTCGCCCACAAGGCAGAGCGCAGCGGCGCCAGCGTGCGCCAGGTCGCGTTGTATGACGACCCGGCCCGCGCCTCCGTTGACCAGTGCCAGCAGCGGCTGGCCGACGCCATCGGCGACAGGACCCGGGTGGTGGCCGTGACCTGGGTGCATTCCAGCACCGGGGTAAAACTGCCCGTCAGGGCACTGGCGGAGGTGGTGGCAGCAGCCAACAGGGACCGGGACGAGAAGGACAGCATCCTGTTCTGCGTCGACGGCGTACACGGCTTCGGC
Organism: Halioglobus sp.; assembly: GCA_033722815.1. GTDB lineage: Bacteria > Pseudomonadota > Gammaproteobacteria > Pseudomonadales > Halieaceae > Marimicrobium. The sequence continues at coordinate 5,347 of JAWVYG010000198.1, read as the reverse complement.
ATCGAGAACGAGGATGTCAGCACGCTGGGCTGCGATTTCTTCGCCGCGGGCACCCACAAGTGGATTTTCGGGCCGCGCGGCACCGGCGTCCTGTGGGGTAACGACCGCGCCTGGGCGCGCAGCGAACCCGTCATTCCCGCGTTCAACATGTCCTACGGCGCCTGGCTGGGCATGCTGCCGCAGGAGCAAGTGCCGCGGGGCCTGCACTTCTCTCCCGGGGGTTTTCACTCCTTCGAGCATCGCTGGGCCCTGCCCGTGGCCTTCGAGCTGCACCTGCAGCTGGGCAAGGACAGGGTGCAGTCACGCATCCACGAACTGAACACGCGCACCAAACAGGGCCTGGCGAACATGCCCCACGTCACGCTGCATACCCCGATGAGTACGGACCTGTCGTCGGGGCTGGTCTGCTTCGACGTCGATGGGATGCAGCCGCAGGCGGTGGTAAAACAACTGCACGCGAAGGGCATCATCATGAGCAACACGCCCTACCGCACCAGTCACGCGCGCTTCGCGCCCAGCCTGCTCAACGACGAGGCGGAGATCGACCGCGCGTTGGCGGAGATTCGCGCCCTGGCCTAGAGCTCCCGCTGTTGCAGGATCAACCGTCGAGTGCAGCGAGGATGCGCAGGAAGTTGCTGTCCGTGGGATATTCACCGCTGCTCCACCCCAGGCGCACGATAACCGCCTGTGCACCGGGCACGACCATGACCACCTGCTTGCGGTTGCCGAGCATGGCGTAGGCGTCGGCCGGCAGCGAGGGCCACAGCGGCTCGTCACCGCTATTGAGCCAGAACTGGTAGCCGTAAGCCGGGTAATTCGCACTGCCGTTGGGCTGTACCGCGCGCCGCACCCAGTCGCGCGACAACAGGCGCCGGCCATTGAGCTTGCCACCGGCCAGCATCAGCTGGCCGAAACGCGCCCAGTCGCGGGCACTGGCATAGACGTAGGAGCTGCCGACCACCACCCCGGTGCTGTCGGGTTCCAGCACGGTGTTCTGCAGGCCCAGGGGCAGTACGAACTCGCGGTGAAAAAAGTCCACCTGTTGCTGGAGTGAATTGCCCGTGCGCTGGAAGACCAACCGCGACAGCAGGTTGGTAGTGCCGGAGGAGTAGTAGAAGTGGCTGCCGGGCGCGTGCCCAAGCTTTGAGGCCAGCGCCACCTCCGACGCAGCGGGGGACATGAACAACATGCGGGTGGAGTCGCTGCCGGGAAGATAATCCTCCTCGAAGTCCAGCCCGGAGTTCATCTGCAGCAGGTTCTCCATGGAGATTGCCGAGCGCTCGTCGCCCTGCCACTCGGGGAACAGGCGCGATTGCGCGATATCGGCGAGCCCGAGGGCCTCGAGGCGGCCGAGCAGGATCGCGGTGATGCTCTTGCCCATCGACCAGCCCAGCAGCGGCGTGGCAGCGGTTATCCCCGGTGCGTAGGACTCGGCCACCACGCGCCCATCCTTTACCACGAGCAGCGCGCGGGTCCGTTCACCGGCGGCGTTGTCCGCCTGCAGGATCTCGTCCAGCAGCGTCTGCACGACCGGGTCGGTACCACGCACCGCGCTGCCGCGGGGCCATTCGACGCCAGGCAGCGGTGTGGTGTCGGGCACGACCACGGCGTCGAGTTCGTTGGGCCCGTACTCGAGTGTGCAGCCCAGGCCGGGACGATAACGCGCCCGCGCCGTCGGGCTGCCGATGTAATCCGCTTCGACGAGGCCGGGCGCCGGGTAGTCGTAGCGCAGGTAGGCCATGAGGGGGGAGTAGGTCAGGATGTCTTCCTCGATGGTCGACTGGTCGAAGCCTGACAGGTGGCGCGAGGAGCAGGCCAGCTTCGCACCCATACCGGTGGCCAGGCGCGCACCGGCGGTGAACTGGGCAGGCGACAGGTCCTGCGCCAGCCACAGGTAGGCCAGCGCGGCGAGCAGCAGGGACAGTAAAGCGATCGACACGCGCTTGAGCATGGGTGACGGGCCTCCGGGAACGGGAAGGCAGGTTACTGCAATCGGTGGCCGCGTGCACCCGGCCGTGCAAACCGGGCGCAGATACCCCCTATCCGCGGGGTGCCCGTATGCGCCGCGAGCGGACACTGTAGTCTATACTTACCGATCGAACCGGCTGGTTGAGCCCAATCCGCCCACCCGGGGCGGGCCAGCATTTCCAGGGAGGAAAACCACATGCAGTACCTCGGCAAGGCAATCCGCGCGGCAGCGCTACTGGCCATCGCGGCCTACAGCACGGCGGGATTCGCCGGTTCCGCAGAAGTCACCGCGGGAGACGGCTCCCGCATGACCTACGAGTACACCGACACCATGGTGCGCATGAACTCCGACGAGCCGAACTCGTGGATGGTGCTGCGCGACGGCCACGCCTACATGGTGTCGATCAACGACGGCCAGCCCATGGTCATCGATGCCAACCAGGCGTGGCGTATGGCCAGCGGGATCATCGGCAACGCCGCGCCCAATGTCATGAACGAGCAACTGCAGTCCATCGAGGCCACCGGGCGCAAGGAGACCCACGCGGGCGTGGTCGGCGAGGTGTACAAGCTGCGCATCCAGGACAGCGACGGCAAGGTCGAGGAGTACGAGGCAGTGTTGTCGGAAGACCCGCGGGCGGTCGCCTTCCGCGACGCACTGATTACGATGTCGCGAACGATGGCCGAGGCCATGGGCCGCACGGACCTGGTGGACGTAAAACAGAGCGTGCCCGGCAAACTGATGAGTATGAACAAGGGCGTACTGCGCTACGGCGACGACATGACGATTACGGCCCTGAGCAATGAACCTGTCGATCCCTCCCGTTTCGAACTGCCCGCGCAGCCCACCGACATGTCCGGCCTCGGCGCCATCCTCGGCGGCATGAACCGTGGTGCTCCGCCTCCGGAGGACGGCGTCGAGGACGCTCCCGCGGGGTCCGGGCAGCCGGCGCAACAGGCGCCCACGATGCGCGACGTGGGCAGGGCGATCGGCGAACTGTTCGGTCGCTGAGTGAGCCTCACCCCGCCCCGGGCCGACGCACGTGCCACCGCCGCAGGACCGCGGCGATGGCAGGTGCTGTCGCTACTGGTGCTCCTGGTCTGCAGCGTCCCGGCGCTGGCGACAGGCTTACTACAGGAGCAGTTCGACCATCTCGGGCCACAGGTAAAGACCCTGGAGTCGCCGGTTTCCGGCCGCACCATCTCGTTCGTCGATGAAGGGGCCGCCGACTGGCACCCGGTGCTGTTCCTCGGCGGCGGTGGCACCAGCGTCAGGGTGATGGCCCTCACCAACCACCTGCGCACCACGCGGGAAAACCTGCGCCTGCGCTTTATCTCGGTGCAGCGCAACGGCTTCGGGGAAACGCCCTTCGACGACTCGCTGGGCTACGCCGACTACCTGCAGGACGTGGAGGACGTGCTGGCGCACCTCGGGATAGGCCGGTACAGCCTGTTCGCCATCTCCGGGGGCGGCCCCTACGCCGCCGCAATCGCCAATGCCCACCACGACCGCCTGCGTTCGCTGCACCTGGCCTCGGCCCTGACCTGGTTCGCGCCCGACGCCCTCGAGTGCCTGGTGCCACCGGAGGCGCTGACCGTATTCACCCGGGATCCCAGGGCCTGGTTCGGCTTCGCAACTGACAGCCCGGTACAGGGAATTCCCGGTTTCCAGGACAGCGCCTATGACGACGCCGCGCGCACATTCAACCTGGGCGGCCAGTCCGGTGACCCCGCCGCACTGCACCACGAACTGCGCCTGTACTGCGACAACCCGACGCTGCCCGACCTCACTGCAGTGACCGCTCCCGCGTTCCTCTACTACGGCGACGCCGACACGACCACGCCGCCGGACACGCACCTGCCGCGCTGGCGCGAGGCGCTGCCCAACGCCGCCATCACCGTGCGACTGGACCCGGGCGCGGGGCACGATGCCCAGTACCGGCACCTCGACCAGATACTGGTCGACCTGGCCGGGCTGCAAAAGCGTATCGTAGTGTGCAACGGCAAGGGAAGAACCCTGCTGGTGCGAGCGCACAGGGCAGATCGAATCCTGGACAGCGGCGGTTTCCTGGGCATCTGCGCCTGGGGCGAATAGGCGGCCGGAAGAACGGGGCGACAGGAGTGAACCAGGCACAGCGAACAGCCACTGCCACACGGACCGGCGGCGGGCGTCGCGGCACCCGGACAAATGGAAGATCCTGACCCCGCCCAACTGCCGTTGACCGAGGCGCTGCTGCCCTACTTCATGCTCGGGTTGTTCGCCTACGGCATCCTGGAGTGGGCGCTGGTGCACTTCCGCCAGCGCGCGACCAATAACCGCGAGTACACCATGGCGCTCAAGGGCATGGGTTTCACCGGCCTGTTCGGCGCGGGCTTTACCGCGGCGGCAGGCCCGGTCAACAAGGTCCTGTTCGCCTTCTGGGGCGCAAGCCTGGCGCCGTTGTCCGCGGGGCTGAACCCGCTGGGGTGCGTCTATGGACTGTTTATCTACGAGATGTCCTACTGGCTGCAGCACTGGCTGGCACACAAGGTCAGGCTGCTGTGGTGCCTGCACTCTCCCCACCACGCGCCCCGGGCCATGAACATGTTCGTCGGTTTCAACCACTCGTTCCTGGAAACGATCTTCTACATGCCGTTCATGCTGGGATTCATCCCCGCGATCCTCGGCGTCGACCCCGTGGTCATTATCGTGATCACCTTCGTCGACGTGGTGTGGGGCAACCTGCTGCACATCAGCGACCGGGTGGTCACGCGGCGCTGGGGCATACTCGAAAAGTTCATGCAGACGCCCTCGTTTCACCGCGTGCATCACGCGCGCAACGTGCGCTACATGGATACGAATTACAACTCCATCACACAGCTGGGCGATCGCCTTATGGGTACGCTGCAACCGCTGGACGACCGCGAGCCGGTGCAGTTCGGCATTACGCGCGATGTCGACACGGGCAGCTTTCTCGACGTGCACTTCGGCGAGTTCGTCGCCCTGTACCGTGACTGTCGCGCGGCGCGCAGCCTGCGCGAAGTGCTCGGTTACCTGTTCCTCGCGCCCGGCTGGCAACCGACCGGTGAGCAGAAAACGGCCAGCGCCCTGAAGCGCCGGGCACTGCAACAGGCGCAGCAAACCACCTGAGCCTACTGCCGCAGGATCAGGGAATCGCCGCGCTGGGTGAACTCGATGTGCTTCAGGAATGACATGCCGAGCAACACCTCCTGGGTATCCAGCCCGGGCGCGATGGTGGCGGCGACATCCTGCAGCTCGATGGCGCCGACGCTGACCCTGCCAAGCCGCACGGCGTAACGGGTCGCCACCCCGTTGGCGGTCCGGGTCGCCACCGGCCGGCCGCCTCTCAGGCCCAGGCGCCGGGCGACCCCCGACGGCAGG
>JAWVYG010000197.1:0-5819 GCA_033722815.1 Halioglobus sp. | reverse complement strand
CTGGCGTCGATACCGGGTCTGCTGACCATGCTGGTCTACATGATCCTCATCCCGATGATGGTGTTCTTCTTGCTCAAGGACGCCGACGTCATCCTCGGCTGGTTGGGGGCGTTCCTGCCCACCCGGCGCCCGCTCCTGCGGCAGATATGGGGTGAGATGGATGTGCAGGTCGCGAACTACGCCCGCGGCAAGGCGCTCGAAGTCCTTATAGTGGGTGGGGTCACCTACTTCGCGTTCGTCACGCTGGAGCTGAACTATGCCGCACTGCTGGCCCTGTTGGTTGGATTGTCGGTGATCATTCCTTATATTGGCGCCGCGCTGGTCACCGTGCCCATCCTGATCGTGGCGTTTTTTCAGTGGGGCATAGGGAGTGAATTTTACTGGGCGTTGGGTGTCTACCTGGTTATCCAGGCGCTGGACGGCAACGTGCTGGTACCGTTTCTGTTTTCCGAGGCGGTCAACCTGCATCCATTAGCCATTATTCTCGCGGTACTGTTCTTCGGCGGGATCTGGGGCTTCTGGGGTGTGTTTTTCGCGATTCCCCTGGCCACGCTGATCAAGGCCATCCTCTACGCCTGGCCGCGTTCCGAGCACGTCGCCGAGCCCGAGGCCTGAACCCGAACCATTCGACGGAGAAGTTGATCGCTATGTCTATTGCCAGAAGGGGGCTGCTTTACCTCCTGTTGATGCCCTTCGTGGCGCTGTCACTGTCCTGCGCCACGCTCCCCGGCGCCGACGGCCAGCCGGTCCGGAGCCCCAACGACGACTACGCCTACCGGCTGTTGACGCTGCCCAACCAGCTGCAGGTGCTGCTGATCTCGGATCCGGACACGCCCAAGGCGGCGGCTTCCCTGACGGTGATGGTGGGCAGTGGCGACAATCCCCCCGGGCGCGGTGGACTGGCGCATTTCCTTGAGCACATGCTGTTCCTCGGCACGGACAAGTACCCGGACGCCGCCGAGTACGAGCAGTACATCACCGAGCACGGCGGCAACCGCAACGCCTACACCAGTTTCGATCACACCAACTACTTCTTTGATGTCGATGCGCCGTTCCTGCCGGAGGCGCTGGACAGGTTCGCGCAGTTCTTCGTCGCCCCGCGCTTCGATGACATCTATGTCGACCGGGAGAAGAACGCGGTCGAGGCCGAGTACCAGATGGGCCTGAAGAGCGACGGCCGCCGCGGACTGGACGTGCTGCAGGAGGTGATGAACCAGGAGCACCCCTACAGCCAGTTTTCCGTCGGCAGCCTGGAATCGCTCGCAGACCGCGAGGACTCCACGATTCGCGAGGAGTTGCTGCGCTTCTACGAACGGCATTATTCGGCGAACCAGATGCGCCTGGCAGTGCTTGGCGCGCAGTCGCTGGATGAACTGGAGGCGCTGGTGAGCCCGATGTTCGCCGAGGTGGAGAACCGCGACTTCCAGCACAGCGACATCGCCGAGCCACTGTTCGCGCCGGGTTCGCTGCCGCTCGCCGTGTCGGTGCGTCCGCTGGCGACGCTGCGCGAACTGGAGGTGAGCTTTGCCGCGCCGGATTATCGCCCGCGCTACCGCGCCAATCCCATGGCCTATGTCGGCAACCTGGTAGGGCACGAGGGCGAGGGCAGCCTGTTGTCCCAGCTCAAGGCGGAAGGCCTGGCCGAGAGCCTGGCGGCGGGGTCCGCGCTGGCGTGGCGTGGCGGCTCCCTGTTCTCGATCAATATCGCACTGACCGAAAAGGGCGCGCAGCAGCGCGAGCGCATCCTGCAACTGTTGTTTGCCTACCTGGACATGTTGCGCGAAGAGGGCCCGCGGGAGTGGCTCTTTGAGGAGCAATCGCGTGTGGCGGCACTGAGTTTCCGTTTTCGTGAGCAGGGCAAGCCGATTTCCTATGTCAGCGCGCTCTCCACCGGTATGCACTACTATGCGCCCGAGGACGTGCTGCGCGGCCCGTATCGCATGGACCAGTACGACGAGACGCTGTTGCGCGAGCTGGTCGACCTGCTGCGTCCGGAGAATGCCATGGTGGTGTTCAGCGACCAGTCCGTGGAAACGGACACCGTGTCCGAGCACTACGAGGTGCCCTACGCGAGTGCGGCGCTGGACATCGGGGCCCTGGCGCTGCCGGCCGATGACCCGGCGCGCGCCGCGCTGCGCCTGCCCGGCCCCAACGAGTTCATCGCCGAAGATGTCGCACTGCTGCCGCTGCCGCAAGAGGCTGCCGAAATCCCGCAGGTTGTCGTCGAGCGGGAGCGGCAGCGTATCTGGTACATGCACGACGACCAGTTCCGTGTCCCCAGGGCGGCGATCTTCATCAACTTCCGCTCCACCGAGGTGGGCAGGGCGCCGGAGCAGGCTGCACTCGCGGCGCTGTACACGTCCCTGATCAGCGATTCCGTCAACGAATACGCCTATCCGGCCCGTCTGGCGGGTCTGAGTTTCAGGATTTACAAACACGCACAGGGCATCAGCCTGAAGGTGCGCGGTTACAACGACAAGCAGCTGTTGCTGCTGGAGCGTCTCCTGCAGTCGGTACGCAACGGCGAATTCGATCCGCAGCGCTTCGAGGACATCCGCCAGGACATGATTCGCGCACTGCGCAACGTGGCCGCCAAGCGTCCCAGCTCCCAGGTGATGGCGGACCTGCGCGAGGCACTGTGGCATGGCGAGTGGGGTGAAGAAGCGCTGATAGCGGCACTCGAGGCGGCGGATCCGCAATCCCTCGCCGACTATGCGGATGCATTCTGGCGCGGCGCCACCGCCGAGGCACTGGTGTACGGCAACCACCCGCAGTCAGTAACCGACCGCCTGTCCGGCATGCTGGACGAGCTCGTGTCCGCCGCCAGTGCGCCGCAGTTGCCGGGTGTGAAGATACTGCGACTGGCTGCGGGGGACTCCCTGCAGTACCCCGTGGATATCGACCACGACGACGCCGTGCTGGCCTGGTACCTGCAGGGTGCCGGCGACAGCGTGCGCGACCGCGCGGCGACGGCGTTGACCGCGCAGATCATGAAGTCCGGGTTCTTCCAGCAACTGCGGACCGAACAGCAGCTGGGTTATATCGTCAGCGCCTTCAAGTGGCCGCAGCACCTGGTCCCGGGGATCGTCATGCTGATTCAGTCTCCTGTCGCCGATGCGAGCCAGCTCGCCGTCGCCATGGAGGAGTTTCTCGGTCGCGTCATCGGTGAGCTGGACCAGGAACAGTTCGAGCGGCATGTCACCGCGCTGCGCAACGACATACTGCGCCCGCACAAGAACCTGGCGGAGCGGGCCGACTTCTACTGGCGCGCCATCGCACGCAAGCAGTGGCAATTCGACGGGCGCGAACAATTGGCCGACGCGCTGTCCGCGCTGACTCTCGAAGACTGGCAGGCGTACTTCACCGAGGTGTTCCTGGCGCGGTCGCACAGCCTGCAGGTGGTTGCCCCGGGTCGCTGGGACAAGCTGCCCGCCGGCGACTACGAGCAATTCGACGCCGCGACGGCGATCAAGGCGCAACATTCCAGCTACCACAGGCCCTGAGGCGAGGCGGGGCCCTGTGCAGCCGCCCGCGCGGCGCTGCCCATTAAGGTTCTAAATTAGAACTGCATAGCAATTGGCCGCTGGACGCGGTACTATCTGCGCCTCACCCCTCGCCTGGGCAGTGGCCGGAAACCCTGCAAGAATCAATCATTTGCTAGTAGTCACTACGAATATCCGGAGTTCGGAGTACATGTAGATTCTAGAATAGAACGTACATGTTGGCCCCTGTCCCAGCACGCTTGATCCGGCAAAAGGTACTGCAGCCATGAAGCAAGACAGCGATCCGCAGGAAACCAGGGAGTGGCTGGACGCCCTGGACGAGGTGATCAGGTATGCGGGGCCGGAGCGGGCCTCGTTCCTGCTGATGGAAGTGGCGAAGCACGCCATCGAATCCAGGGTGCGCCTGCCAGATTCAACGGTCACGCCTTTTTCCAACACCATTTTGCCCTCTGAAGAGAAAATGATGCCCGGCGACCTGTTCATGGAGCGCCGCATCCGCTCGCTGGTGCGCTGGAATGCGCTGGCCATGGTCATGCGCGCAAACGACAACGACGAGGGCCTGGGCGGCCACATTTCCAGCTTCTCCTCCAGCGCCACGCTGTACGACGTGGGCTTCAACTACTTTTTCCGCGGCGCCGAGGGCGATCATCCGGGCGATCTCGTGTTCTACCAGGGCCACAGTGCGCCGGGTATGTATGCCCGCTCCTACCTCGAAGGGCGCATCGACGAGGAGCAACTGGATAACTTCCGGCGCGAGGTGGACGGCAACGGCCTGTCGTCCTACCCGCACCCCTGGCTGATGCCGGACTACTGGCAGTTTCCCACGGTTTCCATGGGCCTCGGTCCCATCCAGGCCATCTACCAGGCGCGGGTGCTCAAGTACCAGCAGGACCGGGGCCTGGTGGAGCACGCCGACCGCAACGTCTGGTGCTTCATGGGCGACGGCGAGTGTGACGAGCCTGAATCGCTGGGTGCTATTTCCCTGGCTGGCCGCGAGAGCCTCGGCAGCCTCATCTTCGTGATCAACTGTAACCTGCAGCGCCTGGACGGCCCGGTGCGTGGCAACGGCAAGATCATCCAGGAGCTGGAAGGCGTGTTCCGCGGCGCCGGCTGGAACGTGATCAAGGTGATCTGGGGGCGCAAGTGGGATCCGCTGCTCGAGCGTGACGGCACGGGCCTGTTACAGAAGCGCATGGACGAGGTGTGCGACGGCGAGCTGCAGAACTACAAGTACAACGGCGGCGCCTATACCCGCGAACACTTCTTCGGCAAGTACCCCGAACTGCTGGAACTGGTGAAGGACCTGTCCGACGAGGAGATCATGTACCTCAATCGCGGCGGCCACGATCCGTACAAGGTCTATGCCGCCTACGCCGAGGCGGTGAAGGAGACGGCGCAGCCCACGGTCATCCTCGCGATGACGGTCAAGGGCTACGGCATGGGCGAGGCGGGGGAAGCGAACAACGAGACGCACTCCCTGAAGAAACTCGACGTCGACAGCCTGCGCGCCTTCCGCGACCGCTTCGGCATTCCCATCGAGGATAAGGACCTGGAAAAGGTGCCCTACTACAAGCCCACCGAGGACAGCCCCGAGATGCGCTACATGCGCGAGCGGCGCAAGGAGCTCGGCGGCCAGATTCCCGCGCGCCGGGCCAGCGTGCAGCACCTGGAAGTGCCGCCGCTGACCGCGTTCGGCAACCTGCTCAAGGGCAGCGGCGACCGCGAGATTTCCACCACCATGGCGTTCGTGCGTCTGCTGTCCAGCCTGGTCAAGGACGCCGACATCGGTCAGCGCGTGGTGCCGATTGTGCCGGACGAGGCGCGCACCTTCGGGATGGAGGGCATGTTCAGGCAGCTCGGGATCTACTCGTCCGTCGGGCAGCGTTACACGCCCCACGATGCCGGCCAGATCATGTATTACAAGGAGGATATCGAGGGACAGATCCTGCAGGAAGGCATCAACGAGGCGGGGGCGATGTCGGCCTGGCTGGCGGCGGCAACCTCCTACTCCACCAGTGATTACCCGATGATCCCCTTTTACATTTTCTACTCCATGTTCGGCTTCCAGCGCATCGGCGACCTCGCCTGGGCGGCGGGTGACAGCCAGGCGCGGGGCTTTCTCATCGGGGCGACAGCGGGGCGCACCACGCTCAACGGCGAGGGCCTGCAACACCAGGACGGCCACAGCCTGATCCTCTCGGGTACCGTGCCAAACTGCGTGAGCTACGACCCGGCCTACGGTTACGAACTGGCGGTGATTATCCAGGATGGCCTGCGGCGGATGTTCGGCGAGGGCGAGAACAAGTTCTATTACAT
>JAWVYG010000196.1:0-5827 GCA_033722815.1 Halioglobus sp. | reverse complement strand
GGCCTGGCCTACAAGGAATCCTCCGGCCAGCTGCAGGTGACCCCCGGCGACTACTGGGTGACAGTCACGGTCGCCGGTGACAAGGCGACGGTAGCATTCGATTCGGGCGGCACCCTGACGTTGGACGCAGAGACCAACTACAAGGTGGTTGCGCGTGATCCCTCTGCATCGGAAGTCGGCATGCCGCTGATCCTGGTATCGATCCTGGAGGGTTGAGGCCGCGGGCGGCGGGTCGCAATAAAGTGTGATCCGCCGCCATCCGATCCCCGTATGTGTTTATGAAGTGACACTCAGGGTTGCAAACCTGGAAACCCACTTCCCCCTACCCATCCAGGTATCTGCCCCCGGTATTCACCGGGGGCTTTTTTTTGGCTGCCAATTGTGCGTTCCCGGCTTACACTGTCGCACAGCCAGTGCGGGAGGAGGGACGACATGGCAGCGGTCTACAAGGGTCAGTGGGATGCGGAGGGTTGTCGTCGGTTCCTCGCCGAGAGCGTCTACCCGATGCGCCTTGCCTGCGTGGCAGACGACGGCTTTCCGCGGGTGGTGTCCCTCTGGTACAGCCTGGTAGGCGAGCAGTTGCTGTGCGTGTCCCACCGCTCGTCTCAGCTCATCGCCCTGCTGGAGGGCAACGAGCGGGTGGGCTTTGAAGTCGCGCCCAACGAGCCGCCCTACCGCGGGGTGCGCGGCCAGGGCACGGTGCGCCTGGCCAGCGACGCCGACGGCGAGGTGCTCACGCATATGCTGCAGCGCTACCTCGGCAGGAGCGACTCCAAGCTCGGCCGCTGGCTGTTGTCGCGCGCCGACGGGGAAATGGTGATTCGTATCGAGCCGACCCGCATGTTCAGCTGGGATTACAGCGAGCGCATGGACGACCTCTCCTGAGGTCGACGGCGCGGCGCTACAGCTGGTTGCGTATCCCGAGATCCTCGGGGTAGGGCTCCAGGAACACCTGGGTGTCGATGTAGGCGTCCGGGTTGTCGGCAAAGTGATGTTTCAGCATGGTCACCGGCACGATCAGCGGCACCTTGCCCGTGCGGTAATCCTCGATCAGCCCGGCCAGTCGCTGTCGCTGCGGCGACGGAATACGCCGTTTCAGGTAGCCGGCGATGTGGAACAGGACATTGCTGTGGCTGCGCCTGGTGGCAACGCGCGTCAGCGCCGCCATCAGCGCCTCGATGAACTCCCGGGCAAGTTCCTCCAGTGGTGCGGCGCCGGCATCCGCCAGCAGCGGCCCGAGGCGCTTGTAGGTCGGCACGTGATGGGCCATGACCAGGTACTTGTGCCGGCTGTAGAACTGGATGAGTTTGTGTGCGCTGAGGCCCTCGCGCAGTAGTGTTTTCCAGTTGTGGTAGGCGCAGGCCCGCGTGACGAAGCTGTCGCGCAGCCCCAGGTCGTTCAGGCGACCGTCATCCTCCAGCGGCAGCAGCGGGTCGAGCCTCGCCAGTTCCGCGGCGAAGATGCCATTCTGGTCCGAGGGCAGCGGGTTGCCCTTCATGGAGTAGCGCTTGACCCGGCCCCAACCGCAGCTGGGGCTCCCCTTGACGAGGATGTAGCCGCACAGGTCCGGCGCCTGCTCGAGCACCTGCCGCGCATAGCCCCTGATCGGGTCGGTGTAGTCGTGGGTGTGGGTCGCCGAGTCCATGATGCGAATGTCGCCCTCTTTTTCCACCAGGTGGATGGGCGGGCGCGGCACGCCGAGCCCGATGCCCATTTCCGGACAGAAGGCCCGGGTATCGAAGTGGCTGCAGATATCGCGCACGTGCTGGTTGGGTTTCTTGGTGTCGCCGTTATAGCGCACGGCGTTGCCCGCCAGGCACGAGCCGATGCCCAGCAGCGGGCGTTTGCCCGCCGCGGACTGTTCGCTGGTATCTGTCGTGTTCATGCTGCCACGTTATGTCCTTGGGCGCCTTGCTGCAAGTACCTGCGATGAATACGGGCGTTGTCCGGGCGTGGACTGCACCCGGGAGTGCATTCATCCGGATGGCGCTTGCGCGCGTAGTATCAGTTGGAGGAACAAAGACATGAGTGAAGTGCAATTGGAATCACGGCCTCTTTATGGCATCGGAACGGTCGCGCGGTTGACGGGCGTCAAGCCCGACACCCTGCGCGCCTGGGAGCGGCGCTACCAGCTCGGCGCGAGCTGCAAATCGTCCTCCGGGCGGCGGCAGTACACGCAGGGCGACCTCGAGCACCTGCAGCTGGTCTCCGCGCTGGTGGCGGGTGGGGCGCGTATCGGCGAGATCGCGGGCGCCGAGCGCAGGACACTGGAGCAGCTGTTGAAGGCCCGGGGCCCTGCGGCAATGGAGGCAGTGCCAGACAGGAAACCGCGTATTCTTTTTGTCGGCGAGGGCCTGTGCAACTGGCTGGACGACCACCAGGGCTGCCTGATGCACGTCGACGCCATCCTCGCACCCTGCGCCGCCCACCAGCTGGACCGGCGCATTCTCGACCAGGTTGGCGAGATCAGCGGGCTCGTGGCCCACTGCAGCGAACCCGTGCGGGAAGGCGACGAGGGCGGTGAGGTTGCCGCCATCGGGTCCCTGGCCAAGGCGCTCAATACGGAGAACGTCATCGTTCTGACCGCCGCGGTACAAACGCAGGGCCCGCTGTTGCAGCGCGCCGGCTTTCACTGCGAGGATTTCCCGCCGGACCCGGTCAAGCTGGCCTTTCACCTGACGCGCCAGCTCACAGAGCAGGCGGCCAGCCCCGGAGAGGGCGCGCTGGGCGACCTGGTACAGGCAAGGCCGCGCTTGTTCGGCGAGTCCGAGCTGCGCGAGGCAGCCGCAACCAAGGGTACGCTCGCCTGCGAATGCCCTGGCCATCTCAGTGAGCTGGTGCAGGCCCTGGCGGAGTTCGAGGAGTATTCCACCAGTTGTTCGGTGAAGAACTGGGAGGACGCCTCGGTACACGCCTGTGTCTACGCCTACACAGGCCAGGCGCGCTGGTTGATCGAGAAGGCCCTACAGCTGGTGCTCGAGCACCGCGACTGAGCCCGGCTTTTACAAGACGATTGTCATATTTGCGCAGGCCGCTGCGCTGGCATTATCATGGTGGCCCTTTGAAGGGCGCAGGTCCGGTGGGGCCTGCTGGTATCCAACCGCTGAACAGACCGGAATACCACCATGCGATCCAGCGCAATCGGCCACGTCTTTTCCCTGCTGCTCCTACTGCCCCTGACCGGACCTGCCAGCGCTGAGCCCGGCCCCGACGAGCGCTTTTTCTACGGCCACATTACCTCGGACGGTCGCCCCGTCAAGGGCGCGATGGTGACGCTGTTTCACGGCCAGCCCGTGCATTCACTCACCGTCTTCGCCGACGAGCAGGGCCGCTTTCTCACCCCCGGTCTGCCCTGGGCGGAAGGGTACAGGCTGCGCGTGCGCCGCGCGGGGTGGGAAGATGTCGTTGTCCAGGACCTGGGGCCCAGCGTCGGCGGCAGCTGGCTGGACGTCGAGATGGAGCGCATCACCTCGCCGCAGGAGATGATCCAGCAGCTGCCCAGCAACTACTGGATGAACCTGGTGCTCGAGGAAATGCGGGACCGCGACCACCTGCTGGAGTTCAAGATGCAGTGCACGTACTGCCACCAGCAGGGTTCGCCGCTGACCTCGCGGCGCCAGTACAGCCGCGAGGAGTGGGCGGAGATCATCCTCGACATGGGCCGGCGCAGCGCCATCATCACAAAGAGCCTGCGCGATGTCCTGCCGCAGCGTTACATCGACGCCTACAGCGACGAGAACGTGCTCGAGAAATTGCCGCGCTACGATGGTGAGAACGGCCCCCTGCCCGTACCGTCGCCGGTGGTGCGCCGCGCGGTCGTGGAAGAGTGGGACCTGGGCGGGCCCACGTCGGGCCAGCACGACATGATGGTCTACCATGCCGACGGCTCGATCTGGAGCGTCGACGGCCCGATGGACACACTGCACGTCATCCGTTTCGACGACAATCCAGACGGCGAACGCACGAGCTACCTGATTCCGCGCGGGGATCACAAGCCCGGCGGTGTCTACTGGAAAATGGAGCGGCGCAAGAAGAATGGCATCGAGACCTACCTCGCACCGCACTCGCTGCAGACCGCGCCGGACGGCGTCATCTGGCTGACGCTGGCCTCCGGTAACCAGCTGGCGGGCTTCGACCCGAAGAACGAGACCTGGGACATCGTCGACCTCGAGGAAGGCATCAATCCCCACACCCTGCGCTTCGATCAGCGCGGTCGCCTGTGGTACACCATCACCGCCACCAACCACGTGGGCATGTTCGATCCGAAGACGCGCGAACAGAAGTTCATTCGCCTCAAGTTCCCGGACTTCACGACCCGGCTCATCACCTGGTTCACGCCACTGTTCCTCGCCAACGCCGACCTGCTCGACCTCGATGACCGCAGTGCCGAGATGGACGGGGTGACCATGCCCATGCCCTACGGCATCGACATCCACCCGCTCGACGGCAGCATCTGGTACAGCCAGCTCAACATGAGCCATATCGGGCGCATCGACCCCGACACGTTCGAGGTGACGCCCATCGAAACGCCCTTCGTCACGCCGCGCCGCCTGCGCTTCGATTCGAAGGGGAATCTCTGGGTGCCGAGCTACGCCGAGGGCACCATTACGCGCTTCGACACCGCGGCGATGGCCTGGCGGGAAACACACGTGATCCCGGTGGAACCGCTGGGCAGCGAGGTGCCCTACGCGGTCTTCGTCGAGCCCGGCACCGACCACGTCTGGATCACCGGCACCCAGAGCGACAGCATGATCCGTTTCGCGCCGGAGACGGGCGAGTGGACCATCTACCCGTTGCCGACGCTGGTGACCTACACACGCGAGCTGGATATGGACAGGCAGGGCAATGTCTGGACCAGCCATTCGTCCAGCCCTGCCTGGCACGTGGAGGACGGCATTCCCAAGGTCACGCGGCTCAATCCCACCGGCGCGCCGGACATCGAGCGCTCAAACCTGTTCGACGGCACGCGCCCCGCGGCGCCAGTGACAGCGGGGGGCGAGGTTGCCGACCTCGTGCAGCGCTGACACCCGCAGACAAGATCCTCACCTGATGCGCACGCTATTCGCCCTGTCCGCGGCCGCGCTGCTAGCGCTTGCGACGCACTGCGCGCACGCTTCCGCGGAAGCGGGCTGGCCGGTGTACGGCGGCGACGCCGGCGGCAGCCAGTATTCCGCCCTGGCGGACATCACCCGCGACAATGTCGGCCAGCTCGATGTCGCCTGGGTCTATCGCACGGGGGACTCCTCGACCCTGCGCCCGGACGCGCCGCCGGGTTCGTTCCTCGCCACGCCGGTGCTGCACGAGGGCACCCTGTACTTCTGTTCCGGCTACAGTCGCGCGTTCGCCGTCGATGCGCAGACGGGCGCCGAGCGCTGGGTGTTCGACGCCGCGCCCGATATGCGTGACGGCGGTACGGCGAAGTGCCGCGGCGTGGCGCTGTGGCATGAGCAGCGGGAGCCAGGTGCTGCCGCGGCGCAGGCGCGCGCCTGCACGAGCCGCGTGTTCATGGGCACCCTGGACGGTCGCCTCGCGGCCATTGACGCCGTCACCGGCAGGGCCTGTGCCGATTTCGGCGAGGACGGTTTTGTCGACCTGCGCCGCGGGATGGGTGAGATCGACGGCAACGCCCTTGCGATGACGTCGCCGCCGGTGGTGCTGGGCGATCTGGTGGTCCAGGGCGCGATGGTGCGTGACAACGAGCGCGTCGACTCGCCTCCCGGCGTCATTCGCGCGTGGGACGCGCGCAGCGGAGAGCTGCGCTGGGCATTCGACCCCGTGCCCTTCCGTGCGCCCACGCCGCAGGCGTTGGGGGCGCCGCCGGACCAGC
>JAWVYG010000195.1:0-5832 GCA_033722815.1 Halioglobus sp. | reverse complement strand
TACAGGTGGAAGGCATACCCAAAGATGCCGACCTGAAACACCTGCGACGCGGCGTGACATTGAAAGACGGCCGTACGCGACCGGCAAAGACCGAACTTATTCCACAACCCGACATCTGGCCACGTGACCCACCGATACGCGAACGCAGACACATCCCCACCAGCTGGATTAACCTGACGATCAGCGAGGGCCGTAACCGCCAGGTACGGCGCATGACGGCGCATATCGGCTTTCCCACGCTGCGTCTGATACGGCACCGGATCGGAGAATGGACGCTGAATGAGATACTACCGGGCGCGTACAAAATCGTGCGTTGACTAATCCGCCTGGTGCGCAGCCACAACTTCGACAACGAGATCGCTGCGCGGGAACACGCGACAGGCCAGCGCGTGGCCCTGCGCCTGCTCGTCGGTGGTGACGTGCTTGCGGCTCATCTTCTTCGCCTCGAATTCGCCGGACACGATCCGCACCCGACAGACGCCGCAGCCGCCACCGCGGCAACCGACCGGGATGGCTTTCAACAGCGGCTGACCGACGCGATAGCCCTGCATTCCCTGCAGCAGGTGCTGGTCGGGTGCGCAGCCAAACTCCTCGCCCGTACCCGCCAGCGTCACGCGGAACTTCATATCTTCTTGAACAGCGCGCTCTTGACGGTCCCCTCGGCACCATCGGCGGCCGTGAGAAAGCGCTCCATGTAGATGTCGCGCTCGAACAGCCGACCCTGCATCAGCGCCGTGATCGCCGCATCGATCATTGGCGGCGGGCCACACAGGTAGGCCTTGTGGCCGGCGAACTGCCCGTCGAAGTGATCGATGGCAGCCTCGTGCACGAAACCGCTGAAACCCTGCCAGTCGTCCTCCGGCAGCGGCGAATCCAGCGCGGGGACATAGCTGAAGTTGTCGTGATCTTCCGCGAGCGCCTCGAACAGCTCCCTGTTGTACAGCTCCGCCAGGTTCCGCGCACCCTGGAACAGGGTGATCTTGCGGCTGTCGCCGTGCTCGAGCAGGTCCAGCACCATGGACTGCGGACTGGACAGGCCGGAACCGCCGGCAATGAATATGAGGTCCTCGCTCGCCGACTTGCGCACGAAGAACTGCCCATAGGGCCCCGACATACTCAGCGTGTCACCTTCGGCCAGCTTGTCGTGCACGTAACCGGTAGCCGCCCCGTCGGGGACACGGCGTATATGCAGCTCGACGAAGCCGTCATCCGCGGGCTTGTTGGCGATGGAAAACGCCCGCGCGCCGTCCACGCCGGGCAGGTGCAGGTTGATGTACTGCCCGGCCTGGAAACGTACCGGGTGGTCCAGGTCCAGGCGCAGCCCCTTGATGGTCGGCGACAGGTCGGTAATCGATGCCACGGTGACCTCGAAGTCCTCGATGGGGTAACCCTCGAAATCCGGATCGACGTCGACATCCGCCTCTATCACCACATCGCTCTCGGGCATGGCACAGCAGGCCAGGACCTTGCCCTCATCGCGCTCCATGTCCATCAGCGCGAAGGAGGATGCATCGCCCACGTCGACGTCACCTTCCACGACCTGTACCTTGCAGGTCCCGCAGGTGCCGTGGCCGCAGGCGAAGGGCAACCACACGCCCTGGCGCAGGCTGGCATCGAGAATGGTCTGGCCCTCCTCGACCTCGACCACGTCGCCGGTGGGTTCTACCGTTACCTGGTACGTCATGTCAGCTACCCGAACCCTGGATGCCATCCAGCCCCGGCGTGGCAAAGCGAATTATGGACTTGTGCCCCACGCCCTGCTCCGCGATGGACTTGCCGGGATCGGGTGTGAAGGCCTCGTCGTCGAGCAGCCACTCGACACCCTGCCAGTCGATTTGCGCGAACTCCGGGTGCAGGCTGAACGCACCGGGGATCGTTTCCTCCAGCAGCGTGCTGAAGGGCAGGTCCGGCGGCAGCAGGAACGCCACGGGCGCGCAGAACAGCAGGTGCCGGTCCCAGCCGACATAGACCAGCTGGTTGCCGTTGAAGTTTTCTACCCGGTCGAGCCTCTCGCCGGTATAGTCGTCAGTAATTGCCGAAACAGCCATCGTCAGTCTCTCCTCAACTCGCCTTCTTCAGTTTTTCCTGCGCCGATTGCAGGTTGTGCCACTGGTTCCAGCGCTCCTCATCCGGCGAGCCGTGGAATTCCATGTTGTCCACGCCCAGGTTGATGCGGTAGTACTCGCCCAGCACGTCCTCCATCGCCGCGCCGCCGCAGTTGCCCTGGTAGATCTGGTGCACCGGCAACCACGACTGCACGTACTTCTCCGGCTCGTAGTCGAAGATGTCCTTGCAGCCATCGGAGCAAAAGTGGAAGCGTTCACCCTGGTATTCCGACTGGCGGTAGGACGTCAGCGTCGGATCGCTCATTTCGGTAAAGCCCATGGGAATCTGGCAGGTCTGGCACAGCATGGGCAGCGTCGGGTTGTAGAAGCGCTCGCCCGCCCGCTCCATTTCACGCCAGTGTTCGAAGCGCGGCCTGTAGTACTTGTCGAAGGTGTCCGGGTACTTCTCGGACAGCCAGTCCATCTCGCGCTCCTCGGGCATCCAGGTGTGGAACGCCGCGGCATGGGTATAGTTGTAGAAGATCGACCACGCCTGGTGCGACACGTGGTCCTTCTCCAGGATCGCGGTCTGCGCATAGGCAGGCATCTCGATACCGTAGCGCGCGAGATCCTTGAACAGCGCACCGCCGGCCTCCTCGAAATACACCTCGAAAGCCTCGCGCCAGGACATGACGCGGTTGGGCAGCATGTAGTCCATCATCATGGCCACCAGCGTCAGCATGCGGGTGCCGCGCCAGAACCATTTGTTGATCCAGCGCTGCACGATGGGCACGTTGTCCGGGTGCTGTTCCAGCAGGAACTTGATGACCTCCAGCCCGAGCGTCATGTGGCGCGCCTCGTCGGACTGGGCGGAGAACCCGAAGGTCACCGTCGCCATGTCGCCGTTGTACGCGGCACCCGACATGAATGGCACGAACAGCAGGTTGGTCAGCACGTACTCGAAGGCGAAGCCGATGGCGATCGCGTACTCGAACGGCCCGGCGCTGCGCGCGTCGTCGAAGAAGCTCTTCGGCACGGACAGGTACCAGACGCGATCGTGCATGTGGTGGAAGTCCTGCAGGCCGTCGAAGTGCTTGTTGTAGTGGCTCATCGCGTGAATCTGGGTCTGCACGTGGCGCAGCTCGTCCAGCGACTGCATCTGGCAGGCCACCCGCGCGCCGACGCCGCCGAACTGGCGCCCGACCTGGGCGAAGCCGGTGTGCGCCTGGTACTCGAGGGGCGAAACGCCCGTCAGGAACAGCTTGATGGCGTTGACATAGCGCGCATCGGTGACATTCTGCTGGCCGTTGTTCTGTGCGAAGGCGTCAAAGATCGCGTACAGCTTCTTTTCCTTCTCCGCCTGGTACTTCCAGTAGGAGTCCATCGTGAGGCGGAACGGGTCCTCCCACTTGCTCCAGTCCGTAATCTTGATGCCCTCGAATTCCTCCTGGGGATAGATTTCCTTGTAGTCCCGATAGCTGGGCTCCCAGTCGAGGTCCCGGGTCAGCAGGCGGTACTTGTCCTTCAGGTTCAGTTTGCGTGTGCTCATGCTTGTTGCTCCTATTCGTTGCCGCTCATGCGTTCCAGGTCAGTGACAGTTCGTCATCGGTCTCGTCGACGTTGCCGCCGAGCGTGATGAGATTGACGTGCAGCGCCTGCACTTCCCAGTCGCGGCCCATCTTGTCCTCGACCGTCTCGCGCCTGATGACCAGGTGTCCTTCGTTTTCGATGCGGATCATCGCCGGCTGGTAGATCACCGTCGCGTCCGGGTTGTCGTCCTCGATCGCCTCGACGATGTAGTGGGATTCTTCGTTATCCTGCAGTGCCAGGTAAACCTTAGACATGTGTCATCTCTCCTTCCGTTACAGGCCGGCCTTTGCCAGGCGCTTGTCCATGACCTCAACCGCCGCGGCGATAGCCTGTTCACCGACGGCTATTTCCGCCAGCGGCGCCAGGTCGGTCACGGCCTTCTCCTTCCATTCCGCGACCCAGTTACCGATCAGTTCGCGGTTGTGGTCCGACTCCGCGACGGTCGTCTTGAGCAGTGAGTCCACCCAGCGTGAGTTGTCCTTGTGCCACTCCTGCATGAACTCGATCAGCATGGCCAGGTCCGCGCCGCCGGACTCTGTCATGTGCTCGTCGAACTGGCGATAGATCAGGTCGTAGACCAGCGTGTCCAGCACCACGTCCTGGGCGATAAACATCTCGAACCAGTCCTTCAGGCACATCACGTTCTCGACATAGCGCCGCAGGCCCTGCCAGGCGGGGTCGCTCATCCAGTATTCCTTGGCGGTGGCCAGGCTGTCGGCGCTGTTGCCATCCAGCAGCAGCCCGATACGCGACAGGTACTGGGCAATGCCAAGGCGATCCATGCCGTTGTACAGGAAGGCCTGGGTGACGACGGTGGCGGTGCCGTAAGCGGTCGCGTACACGTTGTTCAGGTTGGCGCCCAGTTCCGCATGGCGCAGCGGCAGCAGGCAGCGCGTAATCTTTTCCACCACCTCCTCGGGCATACGCTCGGCCAGGCCGCGCTTCTCGAAGAACGCGTAGTTGCTCTCTGTCACCTCCTGCAGCTTTGCCCGCGCCTGGACATAGGTGCCGTAATAAAATTGCCGCGGATCCTTGTGCACGTACCAGTCTTCCATGACGACCGCCGTGCGGCTGGGATCGTTCAGCAGCTTGTCCGGCTCCCACAGGGGCCGGTAGTGGAAGTTCTTCTCGGGCGCCACGTCGTAGCTCGCCTCCTGGTAGCGCGAGGCGGGCTTGTCGCCGAAGCGACGCCGCGTGTGCTCAAAGGTGTGCCGAATGGGTTCCAGTGTCGACGTCTTGATCTCGATGGTCATTGCTTGTGCTGCTCCGGGTAGGGTTGGGTTCAGGTGGTTGAGGATTCGTCGCCGTAGCGCCACTTCGCCATGTCGGCATCAACCGCCGCCGCCTGCTCCTCGGTCATCATGCGGACCTCGTTATGGCGGCAGAAGGCGTCGAAGGCTGCCTTGGGCAGCACCAGCTCGACATACAGGGAGGGATCGCCGATGGCGAAATCGAATTCGATGAACTTGTCTTCGATAACACGCCGCACCCTGACGTAGCGGGTCAGGTCCTGCGCGGTTGCGCTGTGCGGGCTGTCAGAGTCCGGTGAAACGGGCACCATGGATGACTCCACTTGCTCTTATCCATTATTTGATGCAATTGATAAGGCAAACCCTGTGCCAGCTTGGGAAAATATAGATATTTTAAGAAGTTATATAGATTATTACCGGGATCCGCTCATTGCGGAGGACCCAATTTTCACCATATGATGAATTCATATGATGAACCGCTCATGATTTGATGAAATGCCGAGTGGCGGGCCTCAGCCGCGGGCGGCCTTTTTCAGGCGGTAATCCAGCGTGGCGCGGGACAGGCCCAGCAGTGCCGCAGCACGGGTAACGTTGCCGTCACAGCGCGCCACCGCGCCCGCCAGCAGGGCCTGCTCCAGCGCCTCGAGTCCGCACTGCCGGTCCAGTATGTCCCGCACCAGCGCCGCCATGTCCGCAGGTTGCCCGGCATCGTCGCTGGAAGTGGAGGGGCCCGGCACGCCGGCATTCGGGAACAGGTGCTCGGCCTCGATGGCGCCGCCCTGCTCCGCCAGGATGATGCCGCGCTCGATCATATTGGCCAGCTCGCGGATATTGCCGGGCCAGGGGTAGCGCTGAAATATTGCGATGACTTCGGGATCGATGGAGTGGATTTTCTTTTTAACCGCGCGGCCCATTTTTTCCAGCAGGTAATAGGCCAGGGGTTCGAT
>JAWVYG010000194.1:0-5840 GCA_033722815.1 Halioglobus sp. | reverse complement strand
TCGAGGCGGCAGAGGGGCCTTTAGCGCCGCATCCGGCCCCGTGGCCGACCTGCCGCCACCTTGATATAGGTCATCCGCCGCCGCGTGGGAAACGCATACAGTTATCCTGAAAAGTGGGTCGGTACGGCGACAGCTGGCTTCCGCAGGCCGGTTGCGCACTGCCGCGCGAGCCTGGTCCTGCGCGCACGGTACAGACCCGGCGTCCCTGTTCCCCGGACGCACTAAACCACGGTGCAGCCAACGCAGAGGGTGTCCTTCGACATAACAATTGCATCATCGGTCAAGGGAAGAGCTGGCAGGAGAATACAGGTAACCGGCCGGGGCCTCGGGCCCGTCAGGGCGTGCGCGGCGATCATCCGTTCGAGCTTCAACCAGTCGGCAGCGCAAAGCAGGGACCGAGGTACGTGCCCGGCCTTTAGCCACGCTGAAGAGGCTTGAACCCTGACTACCTGCCAGCCGCTTACGCCTGCTGTGCGCTGTGATGCCCAGGTTCGGAGTGCAGTGACTCCTGGACGTTGAAAAGAGAGAGCATGAGCAAAGAAGCACAACAGGGTTGGACGACCAGGTTGCCAGTGGCGGCGATCGGCCTGCTGCTGGCGGCCCCGGTACCTGCAGCGGAGCCCGACCCGGTGTGGATGTTCAATTTCAACGACGTGTTCCTGGATATCGCCTGCATGGATGGCGGCAAGGCGGTCGTGGTGGGCGATCGCGGCACCGTGCTCGTCACCCACGGCAGCTACCCCAACCTGTGGTCGCCGCGTGACTCGCGTACCACGGAGATGTTGACCGCGGTATCCTTCGTCGACGCAACGCACGGCTGGGCCGCGGGCCACGGCGGCATCATCCTGCACACCGACGACGGCGGCCAGGGCTGGCGGGTGCAGCGCGAATCGTCGCCGGAAAACCTGCCGCTGTTCGATATTCACTTCGTGTCCAGGGAGGTCGGCTACGCCAGCGGAGCCTACGACACGCTGCTCAAGTCTATTGACGGTGGCGAGACCTGGCGCAGTATCGCCACCGGTACCGACGTCATCTACAACGGTGTGTTCTTCCACGACGCGGATAACGGCTTCCTGCTCGGCGAGTTCGGTTCCCTGCTGCGCACCGCCGATGGCGGCGAGTCCTGGCGGCAGGTCGACATCGGCGACTACCAGGGGTCGCTGTTCGGCATCTCCTTTCTTTCGCGCGACAGGGCCCTGGCCTACGGCATCAGCGGCAAGCTGATGTTGAGCGAGGACGGTGGCGACACCTGGGAAGATATCGCCAGCGGTACCGAAGAGGCGCTGTTCAGGGCCGCGGCCGATGGCGATGACGTCGTCGTGGTGGGCAAGTCAGGCATCATACTCACGTCCAGCGACGGTGGCCGCAGCTTCAGCAGCACGCTGCAGCCGGACAACTATACCCTGGCGGGCGTGTGCGCCCGCGCCGATGACGGTTTCCTCGCCGTCGGGGAATTCGGCAGCATCCTGGATGTCGAGGTGTCGGGGCATGAGTAAGTCCAAGCGCTTCGACAGCCTGGATACGATTCCGCACTACATCTTCGAGTTCCGGGGGATGCTGCTGGCGTCCCTGCTGCTGTTGACCCTCTTCCTGGGCCACCAGGCCTACCAACTGCAGGTAGCCACCGATTTTTCCCGCATGGTGCCCCAGGACCACGACTACATCGAGGCCTATGCACCCTTCAAACAGTGGTTCGGCGGCGGTAACCAGATCCGCATGGACGTGTCGGTCAAACAGGGCACCATCGTCGACAGCGAGTTCCTGCGGCGGGTGCAGGAAATCACCGAGGACGTCATGTTCGTCAAGGGCGTGGACCGGCTGAAAGTCCGCTCCATCGTCTCCCCGGAAACGAAGTACGTGCTGATCACGGAGGAGGGCTTCAACATGGGGCCCGTGGTGCCCTCGCGGATTCCGGAGGACGCGGCGGGGCTGGCGCAGATAGAAAACAACATCAACCAGGCCAGGCTGAAGGGCCGCATGGTGTCGATGGACATGAAGTCGGTGCTGATCTCGGCGGAGATCTATGAGACCGGGGTGGACTACCACGCGGTCTACCAGCAGCTGAACGACATTCGCGACAAGTACAGCGACGGCAACATCAGCGTCCATATCAACGGCTTCGCCATGGTAATGGGCTTCGTCAACGATGCCCTGCCGAAGATATTCGGCCTGTTCCTCGTGTCCACGCTGATCACCTTCGCCATCCTCTGGCGCTGCTTCCGCAGCATCCGACTCGCGGTGCTGCCGCTGATTTCCAGCAGCCTGGCCGTGCTGTGGTCGCTGGGGCTGTCGCACCTGGCGGGCATCAAGCTCGACCCCATGACGACGATCGTGCCGTTCCTGGTCTTTGCCATCGGCGTCAGCCACGGCATCCAGATGATCAAGCGCTACCAGGAGCAGTGCCTGATCAATGACGAGGGCTATTACGCAGCCTTCCACTCGCTGTCCGGGCTGATGGTGCCCGGGGTGATTGCGCTGGCCACCGACTGCATCGGCTTCCTGACCATCATGTTCGTGCCGATAATGGTGATCCAGGACCTGGCGATCACGGCCAGTATCGGCATCGCCTGTATCATCGTCGCCAATACCATCGCCCTGAGCCTGATCCTGTCGTTCCTGCCCAATCCCTGCCGGCAGATCGACGGCTCCATGGTGCAGCCCCCCCACGGTGTGATCTACCACGCCATGGGCCATATCGCCACCTGGACTCACGGCAGGAACGCCTGGCGCGTGGGGTTGCTGTCCCTGCTGCTCCTGCTGATCGGCCTGTTCACTGCCCGCACCACCACCGTCGGCGATGTGAATCCCGGCGAGCCGCTGCTGTGGGAGGACTCCGTCTACAACCAGGACGCCGCCAAGATCATGCGCGACTTCATGCTCGGGGTGGACACGCTGTCGGTGGTCGTCGCCGGCGAGGAGCAGGGCGCCTGCAAGAACCACGACATCATCCAGGTGATGCAGGACTACGAGGCGCAGATCCGCCAGGTACCCGGCGTCACTTTCGTGATATCTCCGCTCATGGTCGGCACCGCGGTCAACGAGATGCTGCACGAGGGCGACATACGCTGGCGCGCCCTGCCCAAGCAGAGCCGGGAGCTGGGCGCACTGTTCGCCTTCGCGGGCTCCACGGACGATACCGAGTTCATGAACATGGGCTGCCAGGCCATGAACGTGCGCATCTTCCTGAGCGACCACAAGGGCGACACCATTCGCCGGGTGATCGGCGAGACCAAGGCATTCATCGCGGCGAACCCGCTGCCAGAGGACGCACAGATGGTGCTGGCCGGCGGCAACATCGGCGTCATGGCCGCCACCAACGAGGAGGTCGCCGACGCCCAGGTGCCGATGCTGCTGCTGATCTACCTCTCCATTATCGTGCTGTGCACGCTGATTTTCCGCAATCTCAAGGCGCCCTTTTTCATCGTGCTGCCGCTGTTTTTGGTATCCGTTCTCGCCACGGCCTTCATGCAGCTGTTCGGGCTGGGGCTGAACGTCAACACGCTGCCGGTGGCCTCGCTGGGTGTGGGTATCGGCGTCGACTACGGCATCTACATCTACTCCAGGCTGCGTACCGAACTGCAGACGCGCGCAAGCTTCGAGGAGGCGGTCGCCCAGACCCTGCAGACTACGGGGATCGCCGTGCTGTATACCGCGCTGACCCTGAGCGCCGGCGTCATTACCTGGCTGCTGTCCGACCTGAAATTCCAGGCGGACATGGGCCTGCTGCTGGGTTTCATCTTTTTCACCAACATGATCGGCGCCACGGTGCTGCTGCCCACGCTGGTCTACCTGTTTGACTACCGAAGGAGCGATCGGACATGACAAGCGCGTATTTCACCCCGCCATGCCCTGCGTCAGCGCCGAGTGCGACATTCCCCATGCTGAGAGTGGTCTGCCTGGCGGCCATCGCTGCGCTTCTGCCCGCGCCGGCCCACGCCTACGATTTCGACATAGGGGAGAGCGGCTACCTCGAGATCAAGGGCGATGTCACCTATTCGCTGAAACTGCGCACGGAGAACGCCGACTCCGAGTTGGTGAATGACTCGAAGGGCAACTCCAACTTCGACAAGGGCGACCTCGTCAACAACAAGGCCATCGCCAGGATGGAGACGGTGTTCGACGCGCCCTGGGTGACGCTGTTCGGCAAGTTCGAGGCGTTCTATGACGACGTGTACACCGACAAGGACAAGTACCCCGACGGCACCAACATCGCCAAGGCCAGGGACTATGCCGAGAGGAATATCCTGGCGCAGGAGTTCTACGTCGACCTGCACTCAGACCGCACCACCCTGCGGGTGGGCAAGCAGATCGTCGAGTGGGGTGAGCTGGCCGCGCCGGTGTTTGCCCCGGGCGTCAACGTGATCAACCTGTACGACGGTACGCGTATCGGCTCTGCCGGCTACACGGTGCGCGACTACAAGGTCCCCTCGGAGTCGGCGTGGCTGATCACGGAGATAGACGACACCCTGTCGGTGGAAGGCATTTACTCGCGGGATTTCGAGCCCCGGGCCACCCTCGCCGTGGTCGGCACCTTCGGCAGCTTCTTCGACTTCCTGGGCTATGGCGGGCCGACGATCCTCGAAGATGCCAGGCCGAGAAAAGCGAGCGATATGGAGCAATACGGCCTGGCCGTGCGGAAGCTCTTCCCCGCCGCCGAGAACCTCGAGCTCGGGCTGTACTGGGCGAACTACCTGCACTCGTTCCCGATCAACGATATCGGTACGGGCCAGACAACCTACGAAGAGACGGAGATGTTCGGCCTGACGCTGTCCCGCGTGCTCAAGAAGTGGCAGGTGTATGGCGAGTTTACCTACCGCCCGGATCACCCGGCGCAAATTGCGCTGCAAAACCTGGGCGGCGCACCGGTTGGCGGCTTCGACGAAGTGTCTACGTTCAACTGGGGCCTTGGCTTTATGCGGCTTTATACGGATTACTTTCCTTCCCTGCCTTACACCGTCAGCTTCACACCGCTGATAGAGGTGTATGGCGGCATCAACCTGGATTACCACGACCTGGATGACGATCCCGATCGCTTCTATGACATCCCGGAGCACACCGCTTACTACCTGGCGAACTTCACCTTCGCCAGCCCCGACATGATCGACAATACGACGGTGACCTTCACCGCCGCATTCTCCGGTGGCATCCACAAGGAAGAGAACGGTTTTCATAGCCTCGGTGCCACACTCAAGGCGCGCGTGGGCAACAACATGGAGTACCTGCTGGGCTACGACATCAAGCTCGGGGACCCGGAAGAGGCGGGCCTGAACGATTACCCCGGCTATATACCGGACCGGGATGCCCTGACCCTGGGCTTCACCTGGTACTTCATGTAGGTCACCGCGATGCACATTACGCTGCCACGAGTACTCTACACTGCCACCCTGGTGTTGCTGACCTGCGGCCTTGTGCTGGTGATCTGGCAGCCGGTGCTGCCCAGCGGCCTGATCATCGAGGGTATGGCCAACCAGATGGACGCCCGCGGCCTCGCGCTGGAGAAGCCGGTGGTCCTGCGCTTCGAACTGGCGGGTCGTGGCGGTGGCGACTATAACCTTGTCATGACGCCGGAGAAGGTCGAGATGACCGAGGGCGAAACGAACCAGGTAGACCTTCTTATCGCGATGAAGGCGACCGACTTTAACGCGCTGGTGCTGCAAATGGCCCAGGGCAGGGCGGACGAGTCCCTGTTCGCCAAACTGATGGTGTCGAACGTGCTGAAGATGGCCGGCGACATGAGCGTACTGGCATTACTGAATCCAACAGGCGAAGGTAACAATGAATAGCGTGAACGTGACCAGGGCGGTAGCCGCCTTCTTTTCCTGCATCGTATCCGTGGCGGC
>JAWVYG010000193.1:0-5860 GCA_033722815.1 Halioglobus sp. | reverse complement strand
GGATACCCGTGCGGCTGGAGTTATAGTGCACCTCCCAGTCGTGTTCGAAAAACGTATCGATATCCCCGGGGGTAAAGAATTCCGGCGCACCGTGCGGCCCGTACACCACGCGCAGTTGCCAGCCGTTATCGATGACCGGCAGGAGCTCCGGCGGCAGCTTTGATCGCGCCGCAGCGGAATCCGCATCGGGCGTCAGGTGCAGCACATCGCCGGCGCGCAGCGCACGGCCGTTGTGGCCGCCGAACTGTCCCAGGGTAAACGTGGAGCGCGATTCGAGATACCGCGGGCACTGGATGCCACCGGCAACACAGAGGTAAGCGCGGGCGCCCTGCTCCTTTACGCTACCCATACGCAGGGTCTGACCCGCGGCGACGTCCAGCACCCGCCACAGGGGTACCGGGTCGTCATCCAGGTGGGCGTCGATGCCGGCGCCGGCAATGACGATGCGGGTCGCGGCGCTGAACTGCAGGGTCGGCCCCTGCAGGGTCAGTTCCAGGCCCGCCGCGCCCTGTTCATTCCCCAGCAGGCGGTTGGCAAGGCGGAAAGAGTAGTCGTCGAAGGGCCCGGAG
Source organism: Halioglobus sp. (assembly GCA_033722815.1). Classification (GTDB taxonomy): domain Bacteria; phylum Pseudomonadota; class Gammaproteobacteria; order Pseudomonadales; family Halieaceae; genus Marimicrobium. Next base: position 5,291 of record JAWVYG010000193.1, on the reverse strand, counting down.
GGCGGAATGCCCACGTCCCAGTAGCCCGTGCGCGAAGGATAGTCCTGGATCGTGGTCTGGGTCCCGGCGGATATCACGTCGACGCGTGCCGGTGTGTGGCGGAAGTCATCGAGGTAACGGGTAGTGACGAGGCCATCCGCCAACGTCGCGTCGCGGCTCAATGCGCGCAGGTAGCCCAGGTTGGTCTCGCAGCCATAGAGCCGGGTTTGGTCCAGCGCGTCCTGCAGCTTGGCCAGCGCCGCGTTCCTGTCCGCCGCATGCACGATGACCTTCGCCAGCATCGGATCAAAGAATGGCGGCACCGTGATGCCGGTCTCGACCCAGCGATCGATGCGCACCCCGGGCAACTCGGGAAATTCCACCTCGCTCAGCAGGTCGGCGCTGGGCTGGAAGTTGCGGTAGGGATCTTCCGCATAGATGCGCACCTGGATGGCGTGACCGGCGGGTTCGAGCGCGGCCCTTCGCGCAGCCATATCGGGCTCGACACCCGCGGCCAGCGTGACCATCCACTGCACGAGGTCGACGCCGTAGACCTGCTCCGTCACACCGTGCTCCACCTGCAGGCGAGTGTTGACCTCCAGGAAGTAGAACTCGCCGGTATCGACGTCGTAGATAAACTCGACGGTGCCCGCGTTGCGGTAACTGACACTGGCGAGTAACGCCTCGGCGGTGGCGTGCAGCTCGGCCCTGACATCGTCACCGAGATGGGGCGCGGGACACTCTTCCACCACCTTCTGGTTGCGGCGCTGGCTGGAACAGTCCCGCTCACCGATGGCCAGCACGCCGCCGGCGCCGTCACCGAAAACCTGCACTTCGATATGCCGGGCACGGGCGATGTACTTCTCGATGAATACGCCATCGTCCGCGAAATTACTCGCGCCGAGGCGCTTGACCGCGTCGAACGCGCCCTCCAGATCTGTCCGGGAGTGGCACAACTGCATGCCAATACCACCGCCGCCCGCGGTGCTCTTGAGCATCACCGGGTAGCCGATAGCGCCGGCGGCGGCGACTGAGTCCTCGAGGTCCTGCAACAGTTCCGTGCCCGGGGACAGTGGCACGCCGGCATTCTGCGCCAGTTCGCGGGCCCTGTGCTTCAACCCGAAGACCTCTATCTGCTCCGGCGTCGGCCCTATAAACGCAATGCCCTGTTCCTCGCAGCGGCGCACGAAAGCGGCATTCTCACTGAGAAAGCCGTAACCGGGATGGATGGCCTGGGCGCCCGTGGCCGCCGCTGCGGCCAGTATCTTGTCGATATCGAGGTAGGTGTCGGCGGCCGCTCCTTCACCGAGGCACACCGCCTGGTCGGCGTCGCGTACGTGCAGGCTGTCTGCGTCGCTCTGCGCATAGACGGCCACAGACGCCACGTTCATCTTCTTCAGCGTACGAATAATGCGAACCGCAATTGCCCCGCGATTGGCTATCAGTACTTTTGCGAACATCGATCTACCTGGGTCGGGTCGTCCCGGTCACTGAATACGACAGCGGTCGTCCACTGAAGCCGTTGGTTTGCGGGCGCGGTCAACGCGCTACGGTTTCTCCCATACCATCAACTCGACCGGCGTCGGGTTATAGCCGTTGCACGGGTTGTTGAGCTGCGGGCAGTTGGAGAGCAGGACCAGCACGTCCATCTGCGCCTGTAGCTCGACGTATTTTCCCGGTGCGGAGATGCCATCCTCGAAAGTCAGCCCGCCCTCGGCGGTGATCGGAACATTCATGAAGAAATTGATATTGTGGGCAATATCGCGCTTGCCGATGCCGTACTCCGGGTGTTCCGCGACGGCCAGCATCCAGCTGTCGCGACACGCGTGCATGCAGCGTTTCTCCAGGTCGTAGCGCACGGTATTACTCTCCGTCGCACAGGCCCCGCCCAGGGTATCGTGGCGACCGCAGGTGTCCGCCACGATGCGCAGCATGACGTTGTTCTCGTTCGAGCGCAGCTCTGAACCGGTCGTCAGGTAGACATTGCCCTGCTCGCGGATGGTATCCATCGCGCTGTAGCGTTCCGCGGGGTTGTCCGCGTTATAGAACAACGTGTCCGCCGCCTGGTTGCCCTCGAGGTCGAGAATGCGCAGCGTCTGGCCCGCCCTGACTTTACCCAGGTAGTAATCGCCGGCATCGACCGTCTGGCGCAGCAGCGCTTCCGCAGGCTTCAGATCACTTTCCTGCAACATGGCTCAGGCACCGATACCGAGGTGATACAGCGCGTTGTTCTGGAATCCGCGCGCGTTTTCCGGACGGAAGTTGAGGCAGTAGTCGTCGTCACCGACCGGCTGTGCCACACCCAGCTCGATCGTGACCGTCGTCTCGGGATAGCACTCTGAGGTGTTTAGTGGATGTGGGCAGGTGTGCAGCAATACGAGCGTATCCAGTTCGAAACGCAATGTCACCGAGCTGCCCGGCCGGCTGTGGTCGGCATCCAGGTGCAGGGTCCCGTCGTCGCCTACCGCGACCTTGCTGAACCAGTTGATGTTGGCGGCCATGTCCGCGGCCCCCAGGCCGTACTTGGCGAGCTCCACGAGGAAGGCATCGTAACCGTTTTGTTTCCAGTCGTTGCGATCCGCCTGGTAGTCCCGCGCGCCCCAGCGTGCCGCGACATGTGATGCGTGGGAATTGCCCGCCACGGTCTCGTGCCAGCCGAGGGAGTCGTCGACAATCGAGGCAAATATCCGCCCCATGTCGGAGTACAGGCAATTCCCCCGGGTCAGCTTGAACGTGTGCTGGCATTTCAGCGTATCCGGCGCGTTGTAGCGCTCCAGCAGGTTCTCCGGGTTGTAGAACAGCATGCCGACATTGGCGCCGCCATCGACATCGGTCAGGCGCATGATCGTGCCGCGCCGCAGTCGCAGCGACCAGTGGCTGCCCGACGCCATATAGGTTGTGTAGTCGAGCGAGCTGATCAGTTCGGGGGACGGGTCTGGCATCCTGGGTGTCCGTTACACCGCGATGGCCGGCTCGCGCACGGGGCGCAGGTCTTCGTCAATCTGTTCGTAGACGGACGGGTCAGTCTGGCCAATCGGCAGGTCGTAGGTGATCGAGGCGCCGTAGCGATGCGGGGCGTGGGGGTCGTGCCGGATCTTGTCGAAGACCCACAGGCGGGTACCGAGGTAGAAGCCCTCTTTCAGGTCATGGGTGACCATGAACACGGTCAGCTGGTGCTCGGACCAGAGCTTCAACACCAGCTCGTGCATATCCGATCGAATGCCAGGATCGAGTGCACCGAACGGCTCGTCCAGCAGGAGTATGCGCGGCTGCCCCAGCAGGGCCTGCGCGATAGCCAGGCGCTGTTTCATGCCGCCGGACAGCTCGTGCGGGTACTTGTTGAGCGCGTGGCCCAGGCCGACCTGTTCGAGCATCTCGACTGCGTCGCTCTTTGCCGCAGCGCGCCTGGCGCCGAACAGGTAGCCGCTGATTCCCCTGCCCTGGAACCCGCGGGTCGCCATGACGTTGCCGAGCACGGTCATGTGGGGAAAGACCGAGTACTGCTGGAACACGATGCCGCGGTCCGGGCCGGGTTCCTGCGGGATCGCTTTGCCATCCAGGAGTATCTCCCCCTGCGAAGGCGCCACGGTGCCCAGCAGCATATTGAGGAAGGTGCTCTTGCCACAGCCGGACGTGCCGACAAGCGTGACGAACTCGCCCGACCGCACGGAGACATTGAGCCCCTCGAGCACCACCGTCTCGTCGTACCGTTTCCAGACATTGTTCACTTCAATCATCGGACGCTGCCCTGTCATCACTTGCCGCCCTCTTCATGCCACGGGAACAGCCAGCCGTTGAGCTTCCTGAGCGTTATGTCGATGAAGAAGGCCAGCAGGGTGATCCAGGCCACGTAGGGCAGGATCACATCCATGGACATGTAACGGCGCACCAGGAAAATCCGGTACCCCAGGCCATCGGTGGCGGCCACCGCTTCGGCCGCAATCAGGAACAGCCAGCCCGCGCCGAGAGAAAGACGCACTGCGTCGATCAGCTTCGGCAGTATCTGTGGCAGTACCACACGCAACAGTATCTGCGGCGTACTGGCGCCGAGCGTCTGCGCCTTGACCAGCTGCTCCGCCGGTATCTCCTGCGTGCGGCCCTGTATATCACGGGCGATAAACGGCGTAATGCCGATGGCGATCAGCACCACCTTGGATACCTCGCCCAGGCCGAATACAATAAACAGGATCGGCAGGATCGCCAGCGGTGGAATCAGTGAGACAACGGTCAGCAGCGGCGAGATCGAGGCACTGATTGCCGGCAATGCGCCGGTCAACATACCCACCAGCAGCCCTATTGCCGCGGCCACGACAACACCGATCCCCAGGCGTGTCAGGCTGCTGGCAGTGTCCTGCCAGAACCGGTACTCGCCGGAGCGCTTGCTTGGCTCCAATGCCATGCGCTCCATGGCGTCGCCTATCTGGGTGAATCCGGGCAGCAGCTTGTCATTGGGATTCACTTCCAGGCGCGCGTCGGAACTGACCACATACAGCACGATCAGCAGCACGAAAGGCAACAGCCCCAGGAACGTTCTCAGTGCAGGATTCGGCGTTAGATTAATAAATTTCTTCATGGTCGGGGTACTCTTGAGCCGCTATGCGGCGGGGCGGTGCTGACAGCCGGCGTCCGCTATCGCCGTAAACGCCGGCTGTGCAGCACCCCTCACTCCCTGCCAGGCCTCAGAGCTTGCCGTCAGCGGCCATCTGCATATAGGTGGGATCGAAACGCAGCTTGATGTTGCCCGGGTCGCCAAAGTTGCCGGCGGGCATTTCGATACCGATGAAGCCCGCGTCGGGCGCACCGTCACCCAGCAGGCCGTGCTTGAAGGAGAACTCGGCCACATGCTGCATCGTCTTCACCAGGTCGGCGCTGTTGGTCAGGTCCAGCGCAGCGGCCGGCTCGTAGAACATTTCCGTGCTGGCCAGCTGCGCTTCATAGCCGGCCAGGTCAGTGCCCGATGCCTCGGCCATGTAGGTCCTGGCGGCAATCGCCGCTTCGTCGTCGCCGCTCATCACACCCATGATTTCGTACCACGCGCCCACCAGCGCCTTGCCGAGCTTGGGATTGTTCTTCAGGGTCTCGGTGTTGATGACCAGCAGGTCGATGATCTCACCGGGAATCTGCGATGAGTCGAACACCTTGTGGCTGTTGGGCATTGCGGTGATTTCACTCAGGAGCGGATTCCAGGTGGCAACCGCCGTGACATCGTCGGTGCCGTAGATTGCCACCATATCCGCATCGGAGGTATTCACCACCGTCAGGTCACGCTCAGTCAGGCCAACCGATTCCAGGCCGCGGGCCAGGAGGTAATG
>JAWVYG010000192.1:0-5862 GCA_033722815.1 Halioglobus sp. | reverse complement strand
CTGCTCACAGGGAGTTTACGGTCGCGAGGAAAATCGCGATTGAGGAAAGCGTGGCGCTGGCTCAAAGCCAGCCCATGCTGGCGTACCTGATAGCGACGCGTGACAGGCAGGGGTTACGTGACCACCTGCAGGAGCATTTGCGGCAATCATACGTCAGCGTGGCGAAGATCACCGATTCCTCCGGCGCAGTTCTGGTGGCCGAGCCAGCCGAAACGAATCTCTACCAACCATCCCTGGCAGTGCTCAGAAGGCAGCATAATCCGCTGGACGTGGTCAGTATCAGCTACGCAGACAGTTCAGGTGCCGTTAACGACGAGGGACTGCTGGGCTATATCGCGCAAATCTGGAACGACAGCGCCACTTATGTCAGCGTGCCGGTACTTTCAACGGTAAACCCCCTGCAGCAAGGCCAGTCGATAGAGGCCTTCGCTAACGCCATTATGGACAGGGGCAGTGCGGCCAGCCTGTACGTAGTCGGCTATGTCAATATCGGCGTCGACGAATCCACGTTGCTGCAGCAAACGAATGGCGCTATTTCCCGCTCTTTGTCGTGGAGTCTGCCGTTTGTCGCGCTCGCACTGATGTTTTCCTGGCTTTACTCAAGGCGCATCCTCGGCCCCCTCTCGCGACTGGAGAAAATAGCCCAGGACGTGGCAGAACGTAAACTGGACCCCGGTGTGGAGTTTCGGGCCAGTGGAGAGGCACAGCAAATTGCCAACATGCTGAACGGTATCATGGAAGAGCTGAACAGCTACAAAAAGAACATGGATGTCAATCATAAGCTTCTCAGCCTGCAGGTTGAACATCGCGATACCCAGCTGCATGAAAGGGCACAGAAGCTGGACCAGGCAGTCGCCGAGGTGACGCGCAGCAGGGAAGACCTGCACAAGATGGCCTATTTCGACAGCCTCACCGGACTCCCCAATCGGAGACTGTTTACGGAGCAGCTCAGCGGTCTGCTCGAGAAAAGCAGGTGCGACGGCAATATGCTGGCGCTGCTGTTTCTGGACCTGGACAATTTCAAGAGGATCAATGACACGCTGGGCCACAGTGCCGGCGACCTGCTGCTGCGCGAGGTCGGCATACGCTTGTCGAGCACATTGCGTGATACCGACTTGCTGATTCATCACCTGGCAGATGAGGGTTCTGCGGAGGTGTCGCGCCTGGGCGGGGACGAATTCACCATAATCCTCAACCAGATAACCGGTCGTGAGGCCGCTGCAGCGGTGGCAGAGCGCATGCTGGCAGAAATGTCGGAACCCCTGCTTATTGACGGTCACGAACTGGTTATCACACCCAGCATAGGCATTGCCCTGGGGCCAAGGGACGCCGATGATGTTGAGGGCCTGTTGAAAGCAGCTGACGCTGCGATGTATCACGCCAAGAATATCGGCAGGAACAACTTCCTTTTCTACAACGAGTCGATGCGTCGCTCCAGCGTGGAGCGACTGCAACTCGAGGTGGATCTGCGGCGGGCAATTGAAGAGCGGCAACTGGAGCTGTATTACCAGCCGCAGGTCGATGCCATCTCGGGAACGGTAGTCGGTGCGGAAGCGCTGCTGCGCTGGCATCACCCGGACAAGGGTATGGTTTCGCCCGAGATATTCATCCCGTTGGCGGAAGAGATGGGGCTGATTGTATCTATCGGTGAATGGGCGCTGGACGAGGCGTGTCGCTGCATCGCCAGAATTCATAAAAAGGGTCTCAATCTGCCCAAGGTTGCGGTTAATGTCTCGGCTCTTGCCTTCTCGCCGATGCTGGTGAGTCGGGTGGCCAGCGCGATTCGGGACGCGGGTATACAACCCGACTGGCTGGAACTGGAGCTGACCGAGGGTGTCATGATGGATAGCAGCTCTACATCTTCACAATCGCTGGAGCGGATGAAGGCTCTCGGTGTGGAAATCGCGATGGACGATTTTGGTACAGGTTATTCCTCACTTAGCTACCTGAGTCACTTCCCGCTCGACACACTGAAAGTGGATCGCAGCTTTATCGTTGATTTCCAGAAGAGCGACAACAATGCGGGACTGGTCAAGGCGATTATCGCCATGGGCAATAGTCTTGGGCTGAACCTGGTCGCGGAGGGCGTGGAGTCGCAGGAACAGCTGGACTTTATGCGCGACAATGGTGTGCGCGTGATGCAGGGTTTTCTCTTCAGTCAGGCCGTGACGGAAAGCGAGCTGGAGCAAATGCTGGAGACCGGATACTTCAGGTCAAAAATTGCCGGCCCGGCTTCAGAGGCGGCCAACTCCGGAGAGTACGCGGTGCCCGTGAATACTGCCGGTAAGAATGTCTAGGTAATCTTCCTGCCAACGAGTCGGCTCAGGTTTTCAGTTCACGCGGCACAGATTCTTTTCACACGCTGTTTTCACTTGCCTGGGCCTTGACGTTTTGCCCGGGTGGCGCGACGCTGGTCCGCGGTGGCGGGTACCGGGTACTGGATTCGGGTCGCCGGGTTGCTACACTCATTGCTGGTATCAACGGGCGTGCTGTCGGCAATTGCGGGTGGCTCACCGGGTATCATCCGGAGAACTGTCCCGTAGACCTTCGCCGTTACCGCTTATGTGGAGGGCCTTATGCAACAGACCCTGGGGTGGGTGCTCATTATCTTTCCGGGCATCTTGTTCACCGGCCAGCTCATCTCCAGCGTGAACTTTGATCTCGCGCAGCGCCTGGGTCTGCAGGAGAATCCGGCCCATACCGATGCACTGGTGCAGCGCGCCGAGCGCTACGCAGCCTACTGGGACCTGCTGACACTCGGCTGGCTGCCGCTGGCCGGCGTGCTGATGCTGCTGCAGCATCACGCCTGGCCGCCGCTGGCGCTGTTCGGTGCCGCCATCTATCTCGATACCGCCGGACGCGAGGCGGCCAAGGCGCTGAGCTTCAGGCACGAGGGGCTCAGGACGGGCGCTGAGCGGCAGCGCCGCTTCTTCTTCTCCACCTACGTGCTGATGGCACTGCTGGCGCTGGTCGCGCTGTTCTATTCCGTCGGGGCACTGTACAGTGAGGCGCAGGTATAGACCGGCAGCAATGGACGCGCCATGACCCCTGCAAGCCTGTGGCAGACCGAGTTCACCCTCACAGAACAAGAGTACGTCGACGCCAACCTGCTGTTCAGCAGGCCCACGACCGGCGCCAGGAAGGTATTCGCCCTCGCGGCCATCATCCTCTTGCTCATCGCGATCCTGGTGGACAGCGAGCTGGGCAGGGCGCTGTCGCTGGGCGCACTGCTCGGCGGCGCCCTCGGGCAGCTGCTGGCGCGGTTCGTGGTGGCGCCCTGGCTGCCGTCGAGCCGTTGACTGACGCGCTGCGCGCACAGTTGGGCGAGCCGGAGACGTGAGCGGGCCGGCGCGACGCCCGGTGCAATTGGGAGACAGGCAGGTACAGGCGCATGTATGACAGTGAGGAAACCTTTTCCATTGGCGGCCGGGTGCGCAGCATGCAGCATGCGTTTGACGGCGTCTTCGAGATGGTGCGCGGACAGCACAACGCCTGGATCCACCTGCTGGCTACCGTGTGCACCGTGACACTCGCCGCGTTCCTGGGGGTATCCAGGGTGGAGTGGTGCATCCTGGTGCTGACGATTGTCTCGGTGTGGGTGGCGGAGGCATTGAACACGGCTTTCGAACTGCTGTGTGATATCGCCTCGCCGGACTTTCACCCGCTGGTGAAGCAGTGCAAGGACGTGGCCGCCGGCGCGGTGCTGCTGAGCGCCGTCGGCGCCGTGGTGATCGGCATGATCATCTTCCTGCCCTACCTGCTGGCGCTGTCCGGGTGATCTTGCCGGGGTGTGATGTCAGCCCGGCGCCGCGTCCGCGCCGGATCGGGCTTTGGCGCAAACAGTCGGGAGACACGCTATGAACAGGCCGGACAGGTCGGAAGCCGAGGCAATGGCGGACCGCTGTGTCAACTACGCCGATGCCCTGGCGGCTATCGTCTACCTCGGTGTATCCGGTTTCGGCATCGCTATCGCCGACCCGGATATTCGCGGTTCCATGAACCTGGTCTCGGGGTGGCTGATCTTCGGCAACGTGGCCTTCTGCTCGGGCATATCCCTGCTGCTGGTATTGCTGCGGCGCTGGGAGCTGGACCTGCGCGGCGGCGAGGCCGGGGACGCCAGGGTGCGTCGCTACGCCCTCTATTTCTATATCGCGCGGCACTGCGTGGTTTGGCTGGCGGTGGTGCAGATTGTCGGACTGCTGATGGTGAGCAGCCTGGACCTGCGATAGTTCACAGCGCGCGACGGCGCCGCCTGGAGGGCAAACACATGAAGTTTTCCGGCATTGTGCCCTACCTGTTCTACGACGACGCCGGTCTGGCGATGGACTGGTACGCGCGCCACTTCGGCTTCGAAGAGCGCGAGCGCTGGACAGATGACGAGGGTAATGTACAAAATGGTGAGATGCGCGTGGGCGATACCGAGGTGTGGCTCGACGGTTCCGGTCGCCGCCAGGACAGCGACCCGAGGCCCCACTGGATCGGCGTTTGGGTTGACGATGTCGAAGCCATGCACGCGCAGTTGCGGGCCAGGGGCCTTGCCTGCGATCCGCCCGCGGACCGCGACTTCGGCGTGCGTATGTTGAACGTCGAGGACGAGTTCGGTTTCCTGTGGGGTTTCATTCAACGCCTGCCCGGGTGACGGCGCGGGCATTGCGGGGGCGATAGCGACATGTTCGAACGGATAGTGGGCCTTAACGTGACCGACGAGGCGGGCTACCAGCGGTACCGTGAGGGCATGGAGCCGCTCCTTGCCAACTACGGCGGCGCGTTCGGCTACGACTTCCGGGTCAGTGAAGTGCTGCGCTCCAGGACCGACGCGCCGATCAACCGTGTGTTCACCCTGGAGTTCCCCAGCAGGCAGGACATGGAGGCCTTCTTCGCCGATCCGGCCTACGTGGCGGTGCAGCAGGCGCATTTTCACGACGCGGTGAGCGACAGGACGCTGATCTCGCTGCACGAAAAGAGCGGCGCAGACTGAGTTGCACCTGCGCAGCTGAATATTGAACCGGAGGTAATCATGTATCCACCTGAACGACGCGGCCGCGACGCGCTGATCGAGCCGGCGGCCGGCGGCCGTCATGTACCGCTGTTCCCGCTGTTACTGTCGGCGCTGCTGGCCCTGGCGGCGACCGCGACGTCGGCAGCGGCTCCTGAGCGGCTGTTGGACACCACGACCACCTGGGAGGGCGGCGCGCTGAGCTACCCCGAGGGCGAGGCCCGGGTCACGGCGGTCATGCTGCGTATCGACGAGGGCGACGAGCCGCCGTTCCACTGTCACCCGGTGCCGACCATGGGCTATGTACTGCGCGGCGAAGTCGAGGTCGAGACAGCGAGCGGCAAAACGGCGGTTTTCCGCGAGGGAGATTCCGTCGTTGAGGTCATGCGTACGGTACATCGCGGCAAGGCGCTGCGTGGGCCGGTGGAGATCATCGTGTTCTATGCCGGCGCTACCGGCGTACCGGTGTCGGTGTTGCCCGCCGACGATCCCGATGGGCAGTACTGCAGCAGCTAGGCGGGCCCACGCGGCCCGGCCGGTGGACTATCCTGTAACAATCGTCACGCGGCGTACACGCCGGGATAGCATGATGCAGACAGGTCGGGAAAGGTTGGCACGATGACGCTGGATGAGTACGTGCGCGCGGTGCCCGCACAGCGGCGCGAGCGTTTTGACGCCATCCGTGCGCTCATCAAGCGGCGGTATCCACAGGCAGACGAATCCATGCGCTACAGGATGCCGACCTTCGAGCTGGAGGGGGGTGGCTGGGTGGCCCTGGCCAACCAGAAGCAGTACATCTCCCTGTATACCTGCGCCGCGCAGCACCTCGAGCCGTTCAAGGCGCGCTACCCGGGAATCAAGACCGG
>JAWVYG010000191.1:0-5868 GCA_033722815.1 Halioglobus sp. | reverse complement strand
CTGCGCCGTCGCGGCGTGCTCGCCCGCGGCGAGAACGCCCTGGAGTCCCTGGCCCAGTGCACGCACCTGGTATTCGACAAGACGGGCACACTGACTACCGGCACCCTGCGCGTGCACAGCGTCAGGCTGCTCGGCGAGCTGGACCGGGAGCAGGTGCTCACGCTGTGCAGCGCCCTGCAGCAACACTCCAGCCACCCCATAGCGAGCGCGTTCGATGATGTGTTACCGGCAGCACTGGACAGTGCCGAGCTGCACGTCGGTGCCGGTGTGGCTGGCCGGGACAGCCGCTTTCGCTACCGCATGGGCAGCGCCGCCTTCTGCAGCGAAATGACGCCGGGGCTCGCGCAGCAGCCAACGGAGGACCTGGTTTGGGTAGCACTGGTGCGCGAGGACGCGCCGCTGGCCTGGATTGGACTGCAGGACACCACCCGGCCCGAGGCGAGGGAGATCGTCGGGCACGCGCAGGCATGCGGCCTGCAGGTGGAATTGCTCACGGGGGACCACTCCCCGCGCGGCCCTGCCCTGGCCCGCACCCTCGGGATGGACGCGGAGCGTCACGGCCAGACGCCGGAAGACAAGTTACGCCACGTGCACGCGCTGCAGGACGCCGGCGCGGTCGTCTGCATGGTGGGGGATGGCGTCAATGACGGCCCGGTACTGGGTGGCGCCGACACCTCATTCGCTGTGGCGGGCTCATCCGACCTCGCACGCAGCCAGGCGGACTTCGTGGTACTGGACGGCAACCTCGGTCGGATCGAGGAAACGCTGCGCGTGGCGCGTCGCTGCAGGGTAATTATTCGCCAGAATTTCGCGTGGGCGCTGTTATACAATATCAGCGCAATTCCGCTGGCCGCGGCGGGTTTCGTGCCACCCTGGGTGGCGGCGCTGGGCATGTCGCTCAGCTCGCTGCTGGTAGTCGGCAACTCCCTGCGGCTCAGAAGATAAGACCTGGAGTCGTCGCGTGGACAGTCTGTACCTGCTCATCCCTATCGCACTGGTGTTTTGCGCCGTGGCGGTGCGCCTGCTGATCTGGGCGATCAATAGCGGACAGTACGACGACCTCGACAAGGAGGCCTGGCGAATTCTCGCCGACGACGAGGCCGACAAGCCGGCTGGCGATTCCAGGCCGCCGCAATAACCGTGCTTGACCCCGGCCAGGCAGGCAGCGCGCTGCTTCTGGGCTTGTCAGGCGCCGGACACTGCCTGGGCATGTGCGGCGGCATCGCGAGCGCGCTGCAACTGGGCGGCGCCAACTCCCCCGTCACCGCCCTCGCCTTCCACGGTGGCCGGTTGGCCAGTTACGCCACGCTCGGAGCGATCATGGGCCTGCTGGCGGGCACTCTCGAGGCGACCGGCTGGACCATGGGGCTGCGCTACCTCGCCGGCGCGCTACTCATTGGCATGGGCCTGTACATTGGTGACTGGTGGCGCGGCATGGCGCTGCTGGAACGCGCCGGGGGTGCAATTTTCAGCCCGGTGCAGCGCATGGGTGCATCACTGATGCCACGGGAGCGCCCCGAGCGGGCGTTCGCGCTGGGAATGTGCTGGGGCCTGATCCCCTGCGGCCTCATCTACAGCAGCCTGGCCTGGTCGGCGACCACACAGAGCCCTGCACAGGCGGCGCTACTGATGCTGCTGTTCGGTATCGGCACCCTGCCGGCGATGCTCGCGGTCAGTCTCGGGGCCGGGCGCCTGCAGGCCTTCCTGCGCCGCCGCGGACTGAAGTGGCTGATCGGCGCGCTGCTGGTCGCCAGCGGCGTGTGGACCATTTACCTCGCCGCGGGCCATGCGCAGCACGCCGGGCACGGCACGCAACACCAGGGTGGCGCGCCCCCCGCACACATGGATCACTCGCACCACTAGTGTTGCTTGCGCTGACGCAACCGGCACCGGGCGTCGATGCACAGACCGGCCGACGAACAGGAGCTCGAGCGCGTTGCGCGAGCGGGCTAGCCAGCCTGTAGTCGAATGACAGGTGCGACCGTCGCACACACAGCCCCGGCCATTGTGCCCGCCGCACTTTTACTGCGGCAGAAACAAAAAAGCCCCGCTTATAAAAGCGGGGCCAGGCACCGAGTGACCGTAGGTGAGCCGGTCAAACGGGGTTAGAAACGCCAGGCGATACCGACGGTGTAAACCCAGGGGTCGATATCGACGTCGAACTCCACCGTGGCGGCAGTTGCGCCATCGGCCTGCGCTTTCAACTTCGCCTCGGTTTCGATGTCGATGTACTGGACGCCGAGGTTGACCGACAGGTTTTCGCCAACCGGTATGTCGACCCCGGCCTGCGCGGCAAGGCCGAAAGACTGGTCGAGGCTCAGCTTCGCGTCGTCGACGGCTCCGCCGGTAAGGTCTCCGAGAAGTGCGATCAGGTCACTGTCGACGTCCTCGTCAAAGAACACGGTCCAGTTCACACCCAGGCCCAGATAGGGCTGCCAGCCTTCCTGGCCCCCGCGCGGGTACCACTGCAGCGACAGGGTCGGCGGCAGGTGCTTGGTGCTGCCCGCATCGACGTTGGTGCCGTCGATCGCACCTTTGCCCTGGGCTTCAATGTCGTGCTCGAACGGCGTCGCCGCGAGGAGCTCGATCCCCCAGTTCTGGTGCACCATGTAGACGGGGATGAGGCCCAGCTGGGTATCGTCATCCACGTCAGCTTCCGCAACCAGTCCGGTGGGAAGGTTGATGTCTTCACTGTCGCTGTTGGGCGCCACCGTGGTGAGGCCGGCGCGCAGGATGAAGTCGCCCTGGTCATACGCAAGGGCGGGCATAACAGTAGCGGATACGGCGAGGGACACTGCCGCAGTTAACATTTTTTTCATGTTTCTACTCCTGGTCTGCGGGCCGGGCGGAATGGAAGTGCCTCAACCCGGTGCGCATAGTAGACGCCAAAGACCCCCTGCACATTGATGTCAATCAAGATCGGTGATGAACACGCGGGGGCACGATACGCACCGGTTGGCGATAGACGTTTTTATTATTATTTATAAAATGTTATGACATTATTCTAATGTCGATTCTATACATCTGGCGAGACCCGGACTGGTCACTGCCGCGCCCCTCCGGCAAGGGGCGCGACACTGCGCAGGATCAGCCGCACCAGGCCCGCCTGGCGGCTCACGCCGGTCTTGGCAAACACCGAGCGCAGGTGTGAGCGCGCCGTGTTGCGACTGATCGACAGCGCCGCGGAGGCCTCGTCGAGGGACTGCCCGTTGGCCAGCGCCAGGGCGAGCTTTGCCTCGGCCGTGGTCAACCCGAATAACCGGCTGACGGTTTGCAGGCCGGGATCGGTCGCCTGGGCCGGGTCGCTGATAAACAGGGCCGCACTGGGAATGCCGCGCCCCTCCGCTCCCGGGGATGGCGGCACCGCGCGCACCACCAGCCCGAGGCCACCGTGCCGATTGTCTGCCGGCACCTGCATCGCTGCGACGGTACCCGGCCCGTCCCCGTGCCTGTCGCGGCGAACGCGCTGCAGGAGCTCGCGCAGTTCGCTGTCCGCCGCGGCCTGCGCGAGACGCAACTGGCCGTCGTGCACGCGCAGTGCCGATCCCTCCGCCAGCAGCTGTGCGGCCGCGGCGTTGGTGGACAACACCCCGCCCTGTTCGTCGAGGATGATGGTGACGACCTGCAACTGCTCCATGGCGCCGGCATACACGGCGCGCTCCTGCTCGATGCGGTTGATGCGCGTGTGCAGCCTGACCGCCCTGGCGAGGTGCGGGCACAGACCGTGCAGGCAGGCGCGTTCCGCGTCACCAAAGGGCGGCCTGCCCTCGTGGCGGCCCGCCCTGAAACGCACGTCGAGTTCGCCCTCCTCGCGGATGTCCAGCCCGAGAAAGTCGTACCAGCCCTGCGGCTCCATGACCACGCGGTAAAACTCACTGTGGGTCAGGTTGTCACCGGCGAGGTAGTCCTGCAGGCTGAAGACTTCACCGCTGGGCAGGTCGACGAAGGGGTCCAGCACGAACTGTCCCTCGTTGTAGCTGCGGATCGCCGACAGTGAGCCACCATCGGCAAGCATCACCACCTGGTCCTCCAGGCTGGGCGGGCGCAACAACAACGTGACCAGGTCCGCATCCAGCAGTTCGCGGGCGCTGGCGAGAAAAGACTGCCACGGCGACTCCTCCAGCGGTCCCTCGTAGAGGTCGGCGAGCAACCTGGCAAGTTCGGAATCAAATTGCATGGTTGCCAGTATAACCCGGCGCGACGGGCACCGGACCGACGCGCGCTGCTCAGGCAGCCAGGAACGGCAGGGCGATCATGCGCAGTGCAAGCACGGTAACCAGGAGACGAAACAGCCGTTCGAAATTGACCTGCGCGACCCGTGTTCGCAACCGGGTAACCACCCACGAGCCGGCCACGCTGGCAACGATCATCGCCAGCACCAGCTGCCACCACGGCGCGAAGCTGAAGCCGATAGCGGCAAAGGCGAGCACACGCAGGGCGTGACTCAGGCTCATGTACAGGGCGGTATTGACCACCAGCCAGTCGCGCGCCTTGTGGTGGCGCAAAAGGACGGCACTGCCCAGCGGCCCGGTAGCGCCCGCCAGCATGCCCAGGCCAGTCTGGTAAAAGCCGAGGAACGCCAGCGCCACGGGGCCGCTGCCGGACAGCTTCGGCAGGGGCACCCAGGTGAGCAGCAGTATGAGAGCGCCGATCAGCGCGGGCACCCAGCGCAGGTCGAGACTCTGGTATACCCCGGCGCCAAGCCAAACGCCCGCGATGGCACCCACGGTAAACGCGGGGATGATCCCAGGGTCGATCTCGCGCCAGCCGAACGCCACCCGCGACACGTTGCTCGCCAGCTGCGTGGCGGCGTGTATGGGCAGTATCGCCGCGGTGGGCACCAGCCCCGGCATCAACGTGATGAGCAGGATTCCGCCGCCCATGCCCATGATGCCGGCAAGCGAGGAGGTCAGAAACGCGATGGGGATCAGGTACAGCTCGCTCAAACCCGGCTCCTGGCTGCCGCAGTAATCGTGAATTTACCTCAACGTCATGGCGGCATAAACTGGGCCCGGTCAATAGACGGTATAGGTAGGCATTATGGGCAGCCCCCAGGACATCGCCGACGGCCCCGTAGTTGCTGGCTGGTACGGCGCGGACCCGCTGACAATGGATCTGAAGGCGAACCCCCACGCGGCCTACCGCGAGCTGCGTGAAACCCAGCCGGTCAACCTCACTCCCCACGGCGACTGGCGACTGTCGCGCTATGCCGACGTGCAGAAGCTGCTCAAGCACAGCCACAGCGGCGTGCGTGATACACACGGAATCATTCCCGAGGAGGGGCCGGAAGACAGCAAGAACAGCCGCTTCATGCTGCGGCTCGACCCGCCCGACCACGACCGCATCCGCAACCTCGTCAGCAAGGCGTTTACCCCACGCGCACTGGCGGCGATCCGCCCACAGATAGAACCACTGCTCACGGCCGAACTGGACCGCGTTGCCGAGCAGGAAGCGATGGACATCGTGGCGGACCTCGCACTGACCGTACCGGCCGCCTCGATGTGCGCCATGCTGGGCGTACCCTTCGAGGACCGGCACCGGCTGACCAGCCTGGTCTCGCTGGCGACCTACCGCCTGGCGAGGCTGTCGATACCCGAGATGCAGGACGATGCGGAAGCCGCCCTGTTGGAGCTGGGTGCGTACATGTTCGGACTCATCGAGGAGCGCCGCAGCAATCCCTCCGACGACATCCTGGGCCTGCTGGTGCGCGCGGAGGAAGCCGGCGACAGGCTGAACAACGACGAGCTGATGCAGCAGAGCATCGGCCTGTTGATTGCCGGGCTGGAGACCACCGTGGGGCTTATCGCCAACGGCATGGTGTGCTTTTCGCGCTATCCCGACCAGTTCGAAATGCTGGCGGCCAGGCCG
>JAWVYG010000190.1:0-5881 GCA_033722815.1 Halioglobus sp. | reverse complement strand
CTTCTTCATCCTGCTGGTGCTGGTACTGGGCAACACGATGCCGCCGGTGGAAGCGGGCAATATGCCACCGTGGCAGATTCTGCAGCTCGCAGCACCGGTGGCCCTGCCCAACGGCGAACTGGTGGAGGGGAGCGTGGGGTTATACCAGCTCATCTATGCCACCACCTCGGGCGCGGTGTTCGCGTCCATGATGGCGTATATCGCCGCGCAGTACTGCGACGTGCAGCTGTTCCACTTCTGGAAGCGACTCACCCGCGGCAAACACCTGTGGATCCGCAACAATTTCAGCACACTGATGAGCCAGATGGTCGACTCCATCATGGTGATCAGCGTTACCTTTGGCGCGGCGTTCCTGCGTGATGAAATGACTTTCGCCACACTGCTGACACTGATCGGCAGCAACTACCTGTTCAAGGCCACCGTGGCCCTGCTGGATACGGGTCCGCTCTACCTGGCGGTACACTACCTGCGCCCCTTCCTTGGCCTCGCCCCGGGGGAGACGGTTGGACCGGGCGAAACGACCTATGCTGAACAGTAAACTACCCGACGTCGGCACCACGATCTTTACGCGCATGTCCGCCCTGGCCGCCGAGTGCGGCGCGCTGAACCTGTCCCAGGGCTTCCCGGACTTCGATGCCCACCCGGACCTGTGCGAGGCGCTGGGCAGGCAGGCCAGCGCAGGTCACAACCAGTACGCACCCATGGCGGGGGTGCCGCAACTGCGCGAGCAGATCGCGCTGCAGTTGCAGCGCAGCCGGGGGGTGAGTTGCGATCCGCAGGATGAGGTTACCGTGGTACCCGGGGCTACCGAGGCCATTTACTGCGCCATTACGGCAGTGGTAAGGCACGGCGACGAGGTCATCCTGCTCGATCCCTGCTACGACAGTTACGAACCTGCCATCGCACTCGCAGGGGGCCGCGCCGTTCACGTGCCGCTTGCGCGTGGCAGCTTCGCAGTGGACTGGGACCGGGTGCGGGCCGCGGTGAGCAGGCGCACGCGCCTGGTCGTCATCAACTCGCCGCACAATCCCAGCGGCA
Source organism: Halioglobus sp. (assembly GCA_033722815.1). Taxonomy (GTDB): domain Bacteria; phylum Pseudomonadota; class Gammaproteobacteria; order Pseudomonadales; family Halieaceae; genus Marimicrobium. The sequence continues at coordinate 4,843 of JAWVYG010000190.1, read as the reverse complement.
GCACACTGACAGCCGATGACCTCGGCCACCTGCGCGAGCTTGTGCAGGCGCACGACCTGCTGGTGGTGAGCGACGAGGTCTACGAGCACCTGGTCTACGACGGCGAGCGCCACAACAGCGTGCTGCAGGTACCCGGGCTGCGCGAACGCAGCTTCGCGGTGTTTTCCTTCGGCAAGACCTACAGCGTGACCGGCTGGAAGACCGGCTATTGCATCGCACCGCCCCGGCTCACGGCCGAGCTGCGCAAGGTGCACCAGTTCGTCTGCTTCGTCGCCGTCACCCCGGTGCAGATGGCGCTGGCGGATTTCATGGCGGCCCACCCGGATTACCCGGCGGAGCTGGCGGCGTTCTACCAGGGCAAACGCGACCTGTTCTGCCGCGCGCTGGCGGACTCCCGCTTCTCGGTGAGTCCCAGTGCCGGCACCTACTTCCAGCTGCTGGACTACAGCGCCATCACCGGGCAACCCGATACCGAACTGGCCGAGCGCTGGACGCGTGAACTTGGCCTTGCGTCCATTCCAGTCTCGGTTTTCTACCGGGCCCCACCGCAGCAGCACTACCTGAGATTCTGCTTTGCCAAGAACGATGACGTGTTGACCGAAGCCGCGAGAATACTATGCGAGATCTGACCGTATCTCCCGTGCAGTGCGAACTGGCATGGGAAAAACCAGGTGACAACCGGGCCCAGATAGCCGACATCATCGCCGCAATCGACGGGCCCACCGACGTGGTTGTGCTGCCGGAGATGTTCACTACCGGGTTTTCCATGAACGCCCTGGCCAACGCCGAGGAACCCGGGGGCGCCACCGAGCAGTGGATGCAGGCACTGGCCACCGAGCGCGACTGCGCGATTACCGGCAGCATCGCGGTGCAGCAGGACGGGTCGGTCTACAACCGCATGCTGTTCGCAACACCCGAGGGCGTGAGTCACTACGACAAGCGCCACCTGTTCCGCATGGCCGGGGAACACAAGCGCTATGCTGCCGGCGAGGAGCGTGTCATCGTGGACTGGCGTGGCTGGCGCATTCACCTGCAGGTGTGTTACGACCTGCGCTTTCCGGTATTCAGCAGGAACCGCGAGGATTACGACCTGGTATTGTACGTGGCCAACTGGCCGGCGGTGCGGCGCGATCACTGGCGCGCGCTGCTGCCGGCGCGGGCGATTGAAAACCTCGCCTGCGTGGTGGGAGTCAACCGCATCGGCAGCGATGCCAACGGCCTGGACTACAGCGGCGACAGCCTGGTCATCGCCGCTGACGGAACGGTGTTATGGGATGGCAAAGACGACAGCGCCGCCGCCAGGGTTACCCTGGACGGCGCAGCCCTGGCGGCCTACAGGACGTCTTTCCCCTGTGAACTCGATGCCGACGACTTCCAGCTCACCGGGGGCGGGTAACTACTGCTCGTACTCGACCTCGAGCGAGGCCATGACGCGGCGATTCTGCGCACGACCTTCGGGCGTATCGTTACCAGCCACGGGCCGGCTCTCGCCATACCCCTGCGCCTGCAGCCGACCGGCGGCGATGCCGTGCTGGTTCACCAGGTAGTCCACCACGGCCTGGGCGCGGCGCTGTGACAGGCTCATGTTGTAGGATTCGGGGCCGGTGCTGTCGGTATGCCCTTCCACCTCGACCTGCAGGTCGGGAAACCGCTGCAGGAAACCGGCCAGCTCCCCGAGGTCGCTGAAGTACCTTTCTTCGATCGCGGACGAATCGAAGTCGAAATTGACCTTCAGTTTCACCGACGTCACCTGGGCCACCGGCAGCGGGCAGCCATCGGCATCCACCCTCGTTCCGGATGGGGTGTCCGGGCATCGGTCGCGGTCGTCGGCGACGCCGTCGCCGTCGCTGTCGGGGCCGCCACCGCCGCCGGTGCCATCCGCACCGGCGCCGGCAGCATCGACATCACCGAGGTAGAAATTGACCCCGGCGCTGGTCAGCAGGTCGGTATCGTTCTCGTCGAAACTGTACACCGCACGCGCTTCCAGTCGCAGGCCCACCCTGTCGCTCAGCATCCAGCGCACACCCACACCACCATTGGCGGTGGTCTCCACCGAGTCGAAGCTGCCCGTATCCAGGTCTATCTCGCCGCCGCCGAGCGCAGCGTAGGGACGCACGTGGTAGCGCCCACCACCCAGGCGGTCGCCGTAATACAGGACGCCGAGCTGCCAGGTGGTGACATCGGCTTCGGTACCGTTTTCGAGATCGGTTTCCGCGTCGGCAAAAAGAATCTCCGCAGCCCAGTGTTCGTCGAAGGCCCACTCGGCACCGACGAACGGCGTGGACGTGTCGTCCACCTCAAGGCCAAACAGCTCGTGCTCGAAGAACCAGTACCCCGCGCCGGCGTTAAGGGTAATGGGTAACTCGGCGGCCGCGGGAAATGCTGCGCCGGCCAGGGCCAGGCCGGCGGCAGTTGCATTGAGCAGGTGCTTTTTCATTATCGGGATTCTCCAGGCGTGGTTTGCCAATTCGCCGCAAAGGATAGCACCCCAGGGGTTTCAGCGAACAGTGCATTGTGGCGATTCAAGAGCCGCCAGTCACCAATGTAACGTCTGTTTTACAAAAGGCCGTGACAGGGCGCGCTGATGCGCGAGGGAGGCCTCGTCGAGGCGGTCGAGCAAGGCCAGCAGCTGCTCCATCTGCCGCGGCGCGCGACTCACAATGTAGGACGCGACATCGGCCGGCAGCTCAAGCCCCCGCCGTTGCGCCCTGAAGCGCAGTATCGCCTCGCGATCGGGATCATCAAGGCGCTGCAGCTGGAAAATGACCCCGCTTGAGAGGCGCGACTGCAGGTCCGCCAGCCCTATCCCGAGTGAGCGTGGCGCACCATCGGCGGCAAAGACCAGCGCACAGCCCGACTGGCTGCAGCGATTGAACAGGTGGAACAGCGCCTCCTCCCAGGCCTCGTTGCCGGCAACCGCCTGCAGGTCGTCCAGGCAGAGTCGCCGCGCCGCCTCCAGCCCCGCCAGCACCTCCCGGGGCTCGTAGCCGGCCAGCTCGGCCAGGGGCACATACAGCGCACTGCTCTCCTGCTGCTGGCAGCAGGCCTGCAGCAGGTGGGATTTACCGCCACCGCCGGGCCCGCAGAGGAAAACCACCGGCTCGCCACCGGGCAGGCACTGTGCCCGCAGCGCGTCGACCGCGGGCTGCCGGCCCGAGCGCACGAGAAAATTGGCGAAGGTCGCATCGTCCCGCGGGCGAATGGCCAGGGGTAACTGGTGCTGGGGGGGATCGGACACGGCGGCTTCAGTGTTTGCGCGGCTTGCGGGTCGTGGAGACAGTCATCCGGCGATCACTGCCACTGGTAATGCAGCCTGCCATCCACAGCCGGGGGATGCACGGGCCGCAAGCGCCCGTTGAGCTCTATCAGCGCCGCCAACTGCCCCGACCCGGTGCGCGCATGCACGATGAGCGACAGGACATCGCCCTCGACCCGCTCCACGTTGGCGCGCTCCACCAGCTCGAGTTTATTCAGCCAGCCCACAACGCCGGCATAGTCGCTGTACGTGCTGATACCACTGACCACCATGGCAATGGCGCCGCCGTCGGGCGCTGCGCGCACGGCGAAGCGGGAGGCCATGTGGTCTGCCACCAGCGACACGCCCCCGGCGGCGAATTCCGCGAAGCCGTCCGCCGTAACGCGGCGCTCTAGGCGCACGTCGGGGCTGAGAAAACTGAAATCCCCGGTGTACTTGCCGTCACTGAGCACGGCGACCCGCGCCGCAAGGATGTTCTCCAAGCCGTAGCGGGCCGACGCCTCACGCAGTGCGCCGCTATCTAGCCGCCAGGCCTTGTCGGTGCCGAGAGCCGCCGTATCGGCGAGATCGAACAGTGGCAGCTGCAGGGGCAGGCCACGCTGCGAAAACGCCCAGGCCAGCTGCGTGGCGGCCTCCGGCGTCGAGTCCGGGCTCACGAATGATCGGCCCCGGGAATCTTCCATGACCACCCATGTAAGGACCGCCGGGCGGTTGGCCGTCCACAAAGGCGCACCGGCCTCGATCACCAGCTCCGTGATGTAGCTCGGCGCGAACTCGAATCTCGCGGCCAACTCTCCCTGCTCACCGCGGCTGTAGGCGTACTGCTGCACCTGGGATCGGGCCTGCGCCATGGCGGCGTTTATCACGGGATTCGACAATACCTCCGCGGAGCCCGAGACCTTCACAAGGACCTGCGCCAACGCCGCCGCCGCGCTGTCGGCGAGCGCCTGGCTGCCCTGGTCGGCCACCGGGACCGTCGCGGCATAGAGATCGGGCACCGTGGCGGCGCGCAGCGGCGACCAGCCGCACAGGCAGATAACAAGCAGAGCGAGTAGCCAGGTGAACCTGCTGATCACGATGGGGCATTTCCAGAGACAGTCGAGGCGGCCATTGTAACAGCACTGCGTCGCTGCCGGGAAAGCCCGCAGGTGAACCAAGGCGCGCGCCAGTGCCCTTTAAATGCTGCGCCTGCACGCCTGGCACGTTAGAATAGCCTCCCGTGCCAGCAGCCGGCCATTACGGTACCTGTCACGCCCGTACCCGCAGTGTAGATTACCGGATTCCACGCAATGAGTGATGACAAGGCAAATACCGCCCTGAGTTACAAGGACGCGGGTGTCGACATCGATGCCGTCAACGCGCTGGTCGAGCGCATCAAGGGGGTAACGCGGCGCACAAGCCGGCCCGAGGAGCTGGGCGGCCTCGGGGGCTTCGGCGCCCTGTGCGAACTGCCCTCGGGTTACCGCGAGCCGGTGCTGGTGTCGGGCACGGACGGCGTGGGCACCAAGCTGCGCCTGGCCATGGACATGGGCATCCACGACACCATCGGCATCGACCTGGTCGCCATGTGCGTGAACGACCTGGTAG
>JAWVYG010000189.1:0-5881 GCA_033722815.1 Halioglobus sp. | reverse complement strand
TGGCGCCGCTGCCCATGGGCTGCCGGACTGCAGCAGTGCGAGGCCGCTGAGGGCCACGCAGCCTGCGCCCGCCAGCAGCGTGGCACGTTTATTCCTGCAGGTCGGCATCGCCTGATCCCTGTGCTTGCGACGTCTTCGCGCGCAGCCGCGCAAGCACGCCCTGTACGCGCACGCTGGTTTCGTCCCTGCCCGTGTCGCGCAACGCCTGGTCCAGCGGGCTCGCATGCAGTCTGCGGTCCGCCTCGGCCACGCCATCCTCCAACGCATCGAGGCTCTCGCTGTGACCGGTTATCGCGGCGCGCGTCTCGCGCAGGGCGATCAGCCTGCCGCTGATGGTTTCCTGGGGTGCGCGTGGCGCGGCGCGGTCTCCCGCCTGCCGCGCGGCGAGGAACTTCAGGTCGCGGCGGTGCTCGCGCAGTTCGCTGAGCAGTTTGCGCAGCTCGAGCTCCTCCCTGCCGATGCCCTGGCAGGTATGGGTGTGGCGCTGCCTGATCGCGTCCAGGTGTTCCTCCATCGACGCGATCTCCGCCGCCGTCCCGTGCAACAGGTCATCGGTGAGCGCGGCGGGATCGAGCAGCGCCAGCTGCGCCTCGCGCCTGCCAATGGCGCGCTCGGTGCGCTCCATCTCCTGTTCCAGGTCCTTGCGATTGGCGATCATGGCGGCCAGGGCGTCGCGCCGGCGGCACAGCAGTGCCTCGGCGTCGCGTATCTCCTGGCGGTAGATCGGGATGCAGTTGGCATCGGTCAGCTGCTCCACCGAATCGTGTACGGTGGCGCGCAGCAGCGTGTTCACTTTACGCAGCAGTGTCATGGCAAACCTCCTAGTCGACGTCCAGTTCACGGATCATGCGGTTGGTGCGCGCCTCGTTGATCTGGTTGTGCAGGCGGCTGGCCTCGTGGTCGTCGCGCACGGTCTTGGACAGCGTGATGGCCGAGAAGACCAGGAACAGCGAGCTGATCATGAAGTAGCCCTTCACCAGCAGCGGTCCGGGCAGGTTGTAGACCCCGAGCGCCGTCGCCGCCATGGCGATGGCGAAGGATGTTTTCACGAAAAAGTTCCACTGGGTTGAATTGCCACCCTGGCTTTGTGCTTCCATCGTCGGTTCCTCCTTTAGGCGTTGATGGACGGTGTGTGTCCGACGAAGGAGATACTGGGCCTGGCGCGGGCGCGGCTCAATCGGAATCGGCAAGGGGGCGGCTGGTCGGCCCCGCGGTGCCGCCAGCCGGTACTTCGGGTGCGCGGTGCGGGTCAGTCGCGCCAGAACTGCGCAAAGCCCTGGTAGTGCCAGTCGCGCACCGCGAGCAGCAAGGTGTTGCCGTGGCGCTCGTCGAAGGGCAGGTGGCTGTCGCCCTGGTTGAGCAGGTCGAACTCGTGGGCGAGTTGCTGCAGCTTGCGCCGCAGCTCGGCGTTGGACGCGTCCGAGAGCATGCCGTTGAGCACGATCAGCTGGTGGTCCTGTTTGTCGAAACGCGCGGCGAAGAAGTCCTTCTGGATGACCTTCAGGAACACGGACTCGATCGGCCCCCCGGGCAGCCAGCCGAAGTTGGTCGCGACCCGCAGGCGGATGCGGTTGCCCGGCTGCAGGTCGATCAGCTGCAGTCGGTCCAGCAGCGCCAGCTGCTGGATCAGTTCGTGTTCGCTGAAGGTGTAGAAGGTGCGAATCTGGTCGAAGGTCCAGTGGTTGAGTACGCACACGGTGACCAGCAGCAGGCCGGTGTCGGAGGCGATCTCCTTCTCCTGTTCGACGCTCAGTCGCTGCAGCTGTCCGCGCCGCCGCTCCATGGCGTTGACCAGGTCGCTGATCTCGATTCCCGCCAGGCCGCAGATGGCGTCCAGTTCGGCTATCGTGAATTCGTGCTGCGAGAAGCGGCGTTTCACGGACGATTCCGACAGCCCCAGGGCCCGGCCCACATCCGCATAGCGGATGCCGTGCGCCTTCAAAGTACTCTTGAGACTTTCGACCAGTGCGGTAACTTGTGCCATGCAGGGCGCCTCCGGTAAGGTACTACCATATAGTACCACCGGGGGCAAATGGCTCAACTATGTCTGTTGAGGTGGTATCATAGGGCACCTTTGCGCATAGTGCACAGAAGTTAAAAAAACGGAGCACAGCCATGTCTTTGTTGCGCACTATTCGCGGCTACTTTCCCTACCTGCTGGTGGTCTTCCTCAACGCCTTCGTCGACCTGGGCCACAAGATCATCATCCAGAACACGATCTTCAAGTCCTGGTCGGGACAGGAGCAGGTGGTACTGACGGCTATCATCAACGGCCTCATCCTGCTGCCCTTCATCGTGCTGTTTTCCCCGGCGGGTTTTCTCGCGGACCGTTTTGCCAAGCACCGGGTCATCCGCCACGCGGCGCTGGCCGCCGTCGCCGCCACGCTGGCCATTACCTTCTGCTACTACCAGGGCTGGTTCGAGGCGGCCTTCGTGCTGACGCTGGCGCTGGCCATCCAGAGCGCGATCTACAGCCCGGCCAAGTACGGCTATATCAAGGAACTGGTCGGCCAGCAGAACCTGGCCAGCGCCAACGGCAGCGTGCAGGCCATCACCATCGCCGGCATCCTGCTCGGCACGTTCGTCTTCTCCATGGGCTTCGAGGCGCTGCTGCAGGGCCACAGCCCTGCCTCCCCGGGCGAGGTCATGGCGCTGATCGCCCCGATCGGCTGGGTACTTGTGGCGTTGTCGCTGATCGAGTGGCTCGTCAGCCTGCGCCTGCCGCTGCGCCGCGAGGGAGACCGGGTGCAGCGTTTCGAGTTGTCGCACTACGTGCGCCTGCGGTACCTGCGGCGCAATCTCGGCGTCATCAGCGGCAGCAACGTCATCAAGCTGTCGATCATCGGGCTGGCCACCTTCTGGGCCATCTCCCAGGTGTTGCTGGCCGCGTTCCCGGCGTTTGCCAAGCAGACGCTCGGCGTGGACAACACGGTGGTTATCCAGGGCATCCTCGCCTGCTCCGGCATCGGTATCGCCATCGGGTCGGTGATCGCCGGCCGCGCGTCGAGGAACTATATCGAGACCGGCCTGCTGCCCGTGGCGGCGCTGGGCATCACGCTGGGCATCTGGGTGCTGCCGAACCTGGACAGCAGCGTCGGCATGGCGTTTGCCTTCCTGGTGGTGGGCGTCATGGGCGGCATCTTCATCGTGCCGCTGAACGCCATCATCCAGTTCCGCGCCCCCGAGGAGCGCCTTGGCACAATCCTGGCCGGCAACAACTGGGTGCAGAACGTTGCCATGATGACGGCGCTGGTCCTCACGGCCGGGTTTGCCCTTGCCGGTATCGACAGCGTCGGCCTCTTCTACATCCTGGTCGTGGTCGCGATACTGGGCACGGGCTACACGCTGCGCAAACTGCCCCACGCGTTCGCGCGCATACTCGCTACCGCTATCCTCAAGCGCCGCTACCGCATCGACGTGGTCGGCTTCGAGAACCTGCCGAAGACCGGCGCAACGCTGCTGCTGGGCAACCACATCTCGTGGATCGACTGGGCGCTGGTGCAGATCGCCTGCCCGCGCCCGGTGCGCTTCGTGATGCTGCAGCGCATTTACGACCTGTGGTACCTGAAGCCCTTCTTCAGGATGTTCGGCGTGGTGCCCATCGCCGCGGGGCAGAGCAAGGACAGCATCGCCGCGATCAATGAGCTGTTGCACGCCGGCGAGTGTGTCTGCCTGTTCCCGGAGGGCGCCATCAGCCGCAACGGGCACCTGGGCAAGTTCCACACGGGCTATGAGCGCATGGTCGAGGGCGTGCAGGAGGGCGTTATCGTCCCCTTCTACCTGCGCGGCCTGTGGGGCAGCAGTTTCTCGCGCGCGGAGGAGGGGCTGAAGGATGCGCGCGCGCCCACCACGCGCCGCGACATCATCGTCGCCTTCGGCCGCCCGCTGCCGCTGACGACGAAGGCCGACCAGCTCAAGCAGAAGGTGTTTGAACTCTCCATCGATGCCTGGGACAACTACAGCCGCAACCTGGACCCGCTGCCGCTGGCGGTGCTGCGCACCGCGAAGCGGCAGCCGCGGGCGATTGCCACCATCAACAGCACCGGCGAGAAGCTCAGCTACCGCCAGTTCGTGGCCGCCACCGCCTGTTTCGCCCACGCCATCAACGCGCCGCGCGCGCAGCGCAACATCGGCATCCTGCTTCCGGCTAGTCCCGCAGCCGCGATCGCCACGGTGGCGGTGAGCCTGCGCGGCAAGGTGGCGGTACATTTGAACTATACCGCCGGTGGCAACGCGGTGCGCGCGGCCATCGACAGCGCGGCTGTGCAGTCGGTGCTCACCTCGCGTGAGTTCATCGCGCGCCTCGGCGAGCGCGGGATCGACGCCGACGAACTGTTGCCCGAGGGTGTGCAGCGCATCTACATGGAGGACATCCGCGAGAGCCTGCCGCGCTGGAGGCTGCTTGCCGCGGTCATCGCGTTCACCGCGCTGCCGGTGTCCTGGTTCTACCGCCTCTACGGCCGGCCGGTCGATATCGAGCAACCCGCGGCCATCCTGTTCAGCAGCGGCAGCGAGGCCGCGCCGAAGGGTATCGTGCTGTCGCACCGCAATATCGTGTCCAATGCGCGGCAGATCAGTGACGTGCTCAATACGCAGGTCAACGACGTCATGATGTCCTGCCTGCCGCCGTTCCACTCCTTCGGCCTGACGGTCACCACGCTGCTGCCGCTGATCGAAGGTATCCCGATGGTGTGCCACCCGGATCCGACGGACAGCGTGGGTGTGGCCAAGGCCGTGGCGCGCTACCAGGCCACGCTGCTGCTGGGCACCTCCACATTCCTCAGCTTCTACGCACGCAACAGGAAAGTGCACCCGCTGATGCTGGACTCGCTGCGCATCGTGGTGTCCGGCGCGGAGAAGCTGACCGACAAGGTGCGCGACGAGTTCGAGCGCAAGTTCCAGAAGCCCATCTACGAGGGCTACGGCGCAACAGAAACGACGCCCGTGGCCAGCGTGAACATTCCGGACGCCATGGATACCAGTGACTGGAAAGTGCAGGTGGGCCGCGTCAATGGTTCCGTCGGCATGCCCCTGCCCGGCACCAGTTTCCGCATCGTCGATCCAGAGACCTTCGAGGAGCTGCCGCTGGGCGAGGACGGCCTGATCCTCATCTCCGGCAGCCAGGTCATGCTCGGCTACCTCAACGACGAGGAGAAGACGGCGCAGGCGATCCGCGAGATCGACGGACTGCGCTGGTACAACACCGGCGACAAGGGCCACCTGACCGAGGCGGGGTTCCTCGTGATCGTGGATCGCTACTCGCGGTTTGCCAAGATCGCCGGTGAAATGGTCAGCCTGTCCAGTGTGGAGGAGGCTGTGGCCGAGGCCATCGATTCCGATAGCGTGGACATCGCCGCGACCGCGGTTCCCGATGCCCGCAAGGGCGAGAAGGTCGTGCTGCTGGCGGCTGGCGGCGGCGTCGACAAGAAGACCCTCGAGGACGCCATCTCGGCGGCGGACATCAATCCCCTGATGCGCCCCGCCGAATTGCTGGTGGTGGCGGAAATCCCGCGACTGGGGTCGGGCAAGCTGGACCTCACCCGGCTGAAACAGCGGGCGCTGGATGAACTGGCCGTCTGATCCCGGCGTTCAGGCGCTGTCTTCGCCTTGGCTCTCGAGTTCTTCCCAGCGCTCGTATGCGCCCGCCAATTCCGCCTGTAGCGCGGTCAGCTGTTCCAGCTTCCGTTCCACCAGCTGCCGTTCGCCGCTGTAGAAATCGGGGTCGGAGACTTCCCTTTCCAGCCCCGCCTGCGCGGCCTCCAGGTCTTCGATACGCCGGGGCAGGGCATCGAGTTCCCGCTGGTCCTTGTAGCTGAGCTTGCTGCGTTTGCGCGGCCTGTCTGCCTGCGCCGCCGCGGCCGGCGACGGTTTGCGCAGCGCT
>JAWVYG010000188.1:0-5893 GCA_033722815.1 Halioglobus sp. | reverse complement strand
CGCCTACATTAGCACCATCGATTGAAGCCGGCAGGCGGGTTCTTGCCTGCCAGGGCGCCCGGCGAGGGGCAAGTCTCCAAATTAGTTCAACTATATCAATACGTTACTGGTGACGACGTGGAGGATGCCGGGCTCGCCGTGGTGGCGCAAAAAAACGGCATTTGATCACAATTTTCCTAAAGGCGGCCGCGGTACTACCGCTATATAGAAGTAGACAGAGCGCACGCAGTCAGCGCTCGGCTGTCGTTGTGCGTGAGTTACGAGTGAGTGACGAGCGAGTTACGGGCGGGTCGTCCGGGCCCGGGCAGACACGGAGGGTGAGCACAGGCAGATGTATCGCTACAGCGCCAACAACGAGATCACGTTCACACCGGACGACATGGTGCTGTACCGGGAGTCTCCTTTTGCCTCCTGGATGGAGCGCCTGACGCTCGAGAACCCCGACCACGGCATTGCCCCGGATCAGCCGGCGACGCAGGTCCGGGCGCATGGCATCGCGGCAATCGCCGGTGCGCACGAGCAGAGCCTCGGCTGGGAAGAATTCGTTAACGGCGTGGCGGAGCGACCGGAACCGGTCGCTGCAACCCACTTCGATTTCACGCACCTCTTGCGCGCCAGCGGCAAGGATGTCGTCGCGATTGCCAGGCACGCCGGCGAGGCCGACCGCAGGTCCGCCACGATGGCGGCGATGCGTTCGGGTGCGGAATACATCGCGCACGGGCAGCTGGCCCTTGGCCAGCTGGCTTGCCGGGTAGACCTGCTGATACGCAGCCAGGGAATCTCGGAACTCGGGGCCTACTGTTACCTGCCCTGCGCAACGGGCGATGTGTCAGGCGCGCATACCACGCTGCGCCTGTGCTTCGCCGCGGACCTGTTGCAGGGCCTGCAGGGTGTGCTGCCCGACCAGTTGGTGGTCATGCGTGCGGGCGCCGAACTGCAGTGCCTGCCTGCCGTCGAGCACATCGAGCGGTTCCGCGACCTCAAGTACGATTTTATGCAGGCGCAGCTGGCCTTCCGCAAGCACCGCATGCCCGACCCCGCACAGTCGTCGCACTTTGGTCGCTGGTCCCGCTGTGCGCAGGAGGTCCAGGCACAACGCGCCGCGCGTGATAGCGCAGGCGCTGCACCGCAGCGCAAGGCGAACCGGTACAACAGGGGCGGTCGCAGCCTTGTGGAGGCAATGACGCAGGCGGTCGCGGGCAACACCGGGCAGGGTCGCGCTGACGGCGCGGAGGCGGTGCGCGATAGCGCAGTACAACAACGCAAGTATGGGTAATGCACCGCCTGCAACGATGAGCGGGCACAAGACATACAGATCAACAGGAGCAGGCGCATACGGGAAGCCGAAATACCGGCCCCGAAAAACGCCGACAAAAAGGGTGAATAACAATGACAAATAGCAGCGCAATGTTGAACGCGGCGGGGGACTCCAAGGAGGACCTGCTGCAGACCGTGCTTAAATCCGACTCCCTGCCCTCCCTGCCGACGGTGGCGTCGAAGCTTGTCAGCCTGACCTCCAGGGAGGAGACCACGCTGTCGGATGTCGCCGACCTGATTTCGCAGGATATCGCCATGTCGTCGAAGATCCTCAAGGTGGCAAACTCGGCGTTCTACAGCTTTCCGCAGCAGATAAGCTCGATCCAGCAGGCGGTGTCCATGCTGGGCACGAACGCGGTGCAGAGCCTCGTACTGTCATTCTCCTTCCTGTCAATGAACAAGATCAGCAACGACAGCCAGTTCGACTTCGACGATTTCCTCAAGCGCTCACTGACGTCCGCTTCGGTGTCGAAGCTGATGATGGGCAAGCTGTCGGATGTCGACACCGAGGAAGTCTTTGTTGCGGGACTGCTGCAGAACCTGGGCGAACTGATCCTGGCCTGCACCCTTCCGGAGGAGTACAACAAGGTTTTCGATGCCATTGCAGACGAGGGCACCGAGCAGCGTGCCGCCGAGCGCGACGTGTTCGGTACCGACCACTGCTATATCGGCTACGAAGTTGCCAAGCAGTGGAATTTCCCCACCACCATCGTGCTGCCGATATTCCACCACCATGACCCGGCCAGTTATTCCAACAGCGACGAAAAGATCCAGAAGTACGTCGAGGTCATCTACCTGTCCAACGTATTCCTGAATATCCACGATGCGGAGAACCCCGCGCAGTTCCACGGGCAATTCATCGAGGAAGCGAAGAAGCTGCTGGGGCTGGACGCCGACGCGATCGAGGACATCCTGCAGGAGGCGCACACCAAGGTCGATGAAGCGGCCGCCAACTTCGGGCTGGAGATGGAAGAGACGCGGCCGGTACAGGAAGTGCTGCAGGAGGCGAACATTCGCCTGAGCCTGCTCAACCTGGACTACGAGCAGATCAACAAGGAACTGATCAAGACGAAGATGGAACTGGAGACACTGACCGCGGAGCTGCAGGAAAAGAACGAACTGCTCACGCAACTCGCGGACATGGATGGCCTGACCCAGGTCTACAACAACCGTTACTTCCAGGAAGCACTCGACAAGGAAATGAGCCGCACGCGGCGCAGGGAATACAACATGTCGCTGGTGCTGATGGATATCGACCACTTCAAGCGCTTCAATGACGACTACGGTCACCTCGCGGGTGACTTCGTGCTGGCTGAGTTCGCCAGGGTGTTGTCACAGACGCTGCGTGAGTACGACACGCTGGCGCGTTACGGCGGCGAGGAATTCGTCGTGATCCTGCCCGAAACGAAGATAGAGGATGCGATGACAGTGGCGGAAAAGCTGCGCACCGCGGTGGAGAACGCGAAGTTCAAGAACGGCAAGGAGAACTATAACGTCACCGCCAGCTTCGGCGTGTCGGTACTGACGCCGGAGGACGAGACATCGCCCGACAAGAAGGAGCTGATCCGCCGCGCCGACGAGGCGCTCTACGATGCCAAGAAGGCCGGCCGCAACCAGGTCGCCGCCTACGGCGAAAAGGGCGGCGTATCCAAGTGGTTCAAGCGCAAGTAGCGCTCTGACTTATAGCGCGAAAGCAGGCATCAAAAAAATCGGGGTCAGACCACGATTTCTTGAGCCGGAAATTGTGGTCTGACCCCAATTATTGAGGTAGAGACGCGATACGAAAAACCGTGGTGCATCGCCTGGTTCCAGGCAAGAAAATCGTGGTCTGTCCCCTATTTTCAGACCGTGTGACTCAGGCCTTGCCCAGCGTGCGGCCAGCCTGTTCGCTGCCCGCGGCCCGGCCTGAGTGGGAGTAGGTGGTCGTCGCGGCGGAGTCGGTGCGGCGCAGGATGTCCAGCGCGTCGCGGGTCTGCTGTTGCTTGTGCGCGATCAGCCTGCCGTTGGTCCGGTTGCTGTCGTTGCACTGCATGGCCAGGGCGGACAGCCGGGAAAAACTGTGCCACAGCGACTGGTCGTCGAAGGAGGCAATGTACTGTTCGAGGCTCTCGTCCGTGTCGCTGCCCCAGGCCGTCTGCACGAGGTGACGGCGCGACCGGGTGAGTTCGGCCTGCGCGGTCAGCGCCTGGTTCTTGGACTGGGTGATGCGCTCGATGGCGTCGACGTCGGCATTGACCAGCGCGTCGTGTTCGCGGTGGAGGATACCGAGGAGAGTCTGCAGGTTCTCAATCTCCTGATCCAGAAGCGCCTGCAGTTGTTCCTGCATTGGCATCAGATCAGCTCAGATCTTTTTCGACGTTCAGCAGGTTGTCTACAATCTTTTCGGCGTTGACCTGGTAGTTGCCGCTTTCGATCTGTTCCTTGATGGCGGCAACGCGGGCGCTGTCGATATCGGGAATGCTGGCGAGGCGTTCCTCCAGCTTGAGCATTTCCGCCGCGGAGTTCGTCAGGGTAACCGTGTCCTTGCTGACAGCGGGGGCCCCGGGATCCTTGGACAGGCCGGCCTCAGACGTTCCTGGCACCTTTGCAGCAGGTGCGGAAGACTGATTCATATCCGGCCTTGTGGGTTTAACGCTCATTTGGTTGTCTACATTTTTCATAATGTCGTCCGCCTAATACAGTTATCGACCGGAAATTGCAAAGCTTTAGTGCTTTTTGTGAACTTTATCTCACCGTAACCGAACCGTCAGAATTTGCCGTGCCCTCTACCTGCTTGCCCGACGACAGGTTGGAGACCGCCACCCGCTCGCCTGCCGCCGCATCCGCCATGGCCTTGCCCTGGATTTTGACCTCCAGCCCCCCTGCCCCGGCAACCAGCGTCACCAGCTGGCCCCTTTTCACCACTTTTGGCGGTCGCAGGTGGCTGACCCTGATGGTGGAGCCGGCGTTGAGCGGTCGCACCAGCTCCTTGCCGATGATCTGTGCCGGGTCGTACACGATGCCGTTCGCGGCCGAGTCCAGCGGCATGTCGATGAGCTTCAGGTCCGACTCCGCAATGAGCGTGTTGCGCGCCAGCGCGTGGGCGAGCACGGGCACGGCGCGCTGGGCAACCACCTTTGCGCGCACATAGATGCTCCAGGGTTTGGGTTCGGCGCAGGCGATGCGCACGCTGACGCTACCGGGTAGCTGGGCGGACGTATCGATCACGCCTGACAGCGGTTCTGCACAGCGCGGCAGCCGCAGCCTGCTGTCGAGGGGGCGCACCTCCACGGAGACATTGTCATAGCCGTGCTGCCTGGCGCGGGCCTCGCTCGCCGCCACGGCGGTGGCGACGATCGCGTCCAGGGGCTGTGGCGCGTCCGCACCCAGCACCGGGCCCGTGGCGACCATTGCCATGACCGGCGCCAGATAGCGCCACGCGGCCGCAAAGCGCCAAAAAATTGACATATTCCATCCAGCTACTGCTTTCCCCTTATTTGTAAGCATCTTTCATGCCAGAAATCTGGCCCGTTGCCGGGCGGCAATCATTGCCGCCTGGGCCGTCGCTTGCCGGGAAACGGGCCTGCCGGCGGCCAGCACCGTTACCATAACCCATTGTTTTTGTTAAATATATCGTTTCTGGCACGCATTGTGTATTGAAGAGGCAAAGGGAGAAATCTGATGAACATGATCGACAAGGCATTCGGCGTTGCACCCCAGGCGCTGGTCCTGCGGGCCCAGCGCTTCGAGCTGATCTCGGCCAACATTGCCAACGCCGATACCCCCGGGTACAAGGCCCGCGATATCGACTTCGCGGACGCCCTGTCCCGCGCGCGCGAAGGCGCCGCCCCGGCCCGCGTGACCCACCCCGCCCACATCGCGACCAGCGACCTGCGCCAGGCGGTGCTGTACCGCACCCCTGCCCAGGCGACGCTGGACGGCAACACCGTGGAGACGGAGCAGGAGCACGCTGCCTTTATGGATAACGCCATTCGCTACCAAGCCAGCCTCAATTTTCTCAACGGCCGCATCAAGTCGATCCTGGGCGCACTGAGAGGAGAATAGCCGTGAGCCTGTTCAACGTTTTTGAAATCTCCGGCACCGCGCTGACCGCCCAGAGTGTTCGCCTCAACACCATCGCCAGTAACCTGGCCAACGCGGGCGTCGTCGGCAGCAGCCCGGACGAGGTCTACCGCGCGCGCTATCCGGTGTTCAGCACGGCGCTGGATGCCGCGCGCGCCGACCGGGGCACCGCGGGCGTCAGGGTGGAGGAGATCGTCGAGAGTACTGTCGAGCCGCGCAAGGAGTACGTGCCGGGGCACCCGATGGCGGATGAAGAGGGCTATATCTACCGCGCCAGCATCAATTCCGTGGAAGAGATGGCCAACATGATTTCAGCGTCGCGTTCGTACCAGAGCAGCGTGGAGGCGATGAACACGACCAAGCAGCTGATCATGCGCACCCTCAGTATGGGCAGCTAGGAGTAACTGAACGTGGATCCGACGACGAGCCTGCAAGAACTGTTTCCCTCCACGGCGCCCACGGCGGCGGCGTCCTCGCCATCCGAGCTGGGCCAGGAGGACTTCCTGGAGCTGAT
>JAWVYG010000187.1:0-5906 GCA_033722815.1 Halioglobus sp. | reverse complement strand
GGCCAACACCGCCCTGCAACAACTCAAAGCGGGGCATATCCGCGGCGCCTACGTACTGCTCACCGGGGCCGCGGACTGAGGCGCGCTCGCTGGCCCGCAAACCGGCGACTGTCCAGGCGCCAGCCACTGCAACTGTTACCGCTTGCCATACTGCCCATTCCTGCGCAGATTCGGGTACAATACGCGCCGGCTGCGCAGGCGCCCGGGACTTCCTCTGCCTGCAGGCCACGCCGATGACCTTCACCTGTCGCGAACAGCGTACAGGGCAGGTCATCCGGCATACCGTGGCGGCAGTGTACGGCTAGCGCCGGCCCGCCACCTGATTGAACCAAACAGCCCGTCTGCCAACTGGCCCCGCGCACCCGTATCGACCGGGCCGGGCGCCGCAGGCCCGGGCAAGAGGAAACGCAACACAAATCGGCCCGACGGCGGGCGAACAACCAGCAGGAAGGACTACATGCTCACGCTGAACAAACTGGAAAAAGTGATCGAACTGGAAGAGCAACTGCGGGCCGAGTACCAGGGCCAGCTGGACGAAAAGGCGGCACAGATCAAGGTGCTGCAGGAAGAGCAGGCGCAGCTCCAGGCTACCGTCGACAAGCAACAGGGCACCATCGATACGCAGCTGCAGACCATTACCGAACTATCCGGGCAGTCCAGCGACGCGCAGCGTACCGAGCAGCTGAACCGCGAACTGAGCAACCGCGCCGAAAAATTGCAGGACGAGGTCACGGAGCTGAAAAAGCGCGTCAAGACGCTGCAGAAAGAGCGCGTAGAGGAGCGCACCGAACTCAAGGCGCTGAAACAGTTTGACCCGGCGCGCATGAAGAAAAACCTCGACGCCACGAAGAAGAAGCTGGCAGAAAAGAACAAGGCCAACGACGCCCTGCAGAAATCACTGGGCAAGGCCAGGTCCGAGGGCGCAGAGCAGCAGCGCAAGGTGAAAGAGCTGGAAGCAAAACTGGAAGAGCTGCAGGCACTGCTGAATACCGAGGAAGCGGCGGCCTGAAGCACCGCTCGCCCCGCGGCCGCGCCGGGTCCATGGCCGGGGACCGCGGTCGCTAGACGATCAGCGTTACATTGTCGAGGCGCCCGCTGCGCCTGTTGAACTCGGCGATCGCGACGCCGGCACGGGTCTGCCCCGCCTGCCCCGCCTGCCCCACCTGCAGTGAACAGCTGACCCGGTTACCCGCCGCGATCAGTTTGTTCGGCGTCATGTTCACGCCCAGCTCCCCAAGCGCTGCCGGCGTTACCCAACCATCGCTGCCGGGGAAACGCACGCCCCGCGCAGCGTCATCGAACATGCCGTCGAAGCTGCCGCCGGCGTTGGCCACCTCGATAAACCGCAGCAGGCGCTGCTTGCCGCCGTTGCCGACACTGCGCAGCGCCCGCGCAAAACCCAGAACCCCGGACAGGCCCAGGCCGCGCAGCAGCTTCGCGCTGTAGGCGAGCATGCCGGCCGGCCTGGAACGCAGCATCTGCACGGTCACCGGCAGCATCTCCCAGTGCGCCTGCAGGCTGCGTATCTTCAATGCCCCGTCCTCGAACACCAGCTCGTACATCAGGTGCATGGGTACGGTGGCGCGCATACCGGCTACCTCCAGCTGCAGCGCCAGGTCGCGCACCACGACGTTGCCCATGACGTGGTCGCTGCCGCGCACGAACTCGATGTGGTTGCCCTCGATAAACGTGGCGTAGAAGCGGGCGAGCGCGTCGTTGGCGCGGCGTCCGGACCTGGCATCGAACACGCCGCCGATATGCGGACGCGAGCCCACCGGGTCCTCGATCACCGCCAGTTGCGCGAACAGGCTTAGCCAGGCTTCCCCGTCCTGCGCCGCAACGGCCGCGGGTGAACGTTCGACCAGCGCCAGCATGGCTTCCCTGTCCATGCGTTACTCCCTCCTTTTCCTGTGCAGCAACATGGCGCGTCAGGCGTCCCCAGCTGCATCTGCCGCCACCCGCTCGGTCGCGCGCGGCGGGGCAAACAGCCGTCGCAGCAGGAAGTGCGTGGGCACGAAGAGGATCAGTGGGTAGGCCAGCATCATCACGCCGACGAAGTACGGCGGCGGCACGAGCGTCTGCTCGATGCCGAAGGGACTCCACAGCCAGTTCACGTTCTGCTCTGGATCGCCGACCGCGAAGGTTACCGGCAACAGCACCCAGATGATCAGCGTCTGCAGGCGCAGCCCGCGGCCGTCGTAGCCCAGCCGCCACAGGCTCCACAACAGCAGCGGCGGCACCACCACGTGGAACAGCGACATGGCGCGCAGCCACAACGGGTACTGTGTATCGAACATATACTGGGTGCCGCCGAAGACGTGCACCCCGAACAACAGCGCGCCGAAATAGTCCAGCATCCACGCTACCTGCACCAGCAGCACGCCCACCGCCTGGGCCGACAACAGCACGGGCAGTTCCAGGCACAGGGCGAACATCAGCAGGATATTGGCCACGTCGCACATCCACAGGAGGTTGCGCGGGTCGTAGTGGATGCAATAGACGGGAATCCACACCGCGATCCAGGCCACGTAGGCAACTTTCAGCTGCCAGGGCAGGAGGCCGGACTTGAAGGGATTCCGGTTCATGGGTCAGCGCAACTGCCCTGTCGTATTCCGAGTGTCGACGGGCGCCGCTGTGCCGTCCTGCACGCGCTAAACCGATCCATACCCGAGCGGCGCCAGCAGCTCCGGGTTGAAGAACTCCATGATGCTGTCTTTCTGCGCCATGGCGTCCCGGTAGCCGTAGTCGATCAGCTCCTTGCAGAACTCCTTCTCGAACAGCAGGTAACTGGCCAGGCTGGTACCGCCACCGCCCTTGGTCGCACCGATCACCCGCATGCCCACACGCATGGCCCGCGGCAGGTCCTGCACGTGCCGGGCCGCGATCTCGTCGAACTCGACGCTGGGGTAGATGACCAACAGGTCGATCTTGCGCAGGTCTTCCGGCGCGGCGTGCGGGTTTTCATTCTCCACGTACGCCACCAGGTCGTTGATGCGCGCCAGGGTATCGATGTCGTGTTCCAGGCTGTCGATGAAAGCGCTGTTGAACACATGGCCCGCCATCTGCGCCAGCGACGGCGAATGGGTTTCCTGCTCGTGGTGCGGTACATGCGTGGGGTTGCCACTGACACCGATGACCAGCACCCGGTCGGCGCCCATGCGAATGACCGGGCTGATCGGCGCCAGCTGGCGCAGCGCGCCGTCGCCGAAATACTCGCGGCTGATTTTCTCCGCCGGCAAGACAATCGGGATCGCCGAGGAGCCCATGATATGGCTGACGTTCAGCTTCGTGGGCACGCCCACGCGGCGACCCTGGCGCCACTTGCCCACGCCCTCCCGCGCCTGGAAGAACGTCACGTTCTCGCCCGAGGTGTAGCCCGTGGCGGTGACGCACACCGCGTCGAGGAAGCCTTCGTCGATGCGCTTCTGGATGTTCTTGAACTGGATGGTGTGGAGCAGCAGGTCGCGCAGCGGATCGTTGTTCAGCACCGACAGCGGGCGCGAGCGGCCGATACCCTGGTTGAACAGCGAACCGACGAGGCGCGCCTGGGACTTGATCATGTCCCAGCCGCCGGCGCGGTACACCTTGTCGACGTGCAGCGAGCCCCAGATCTTCTCGACCTTCTTCACCGCCAGACGAAAGTTGTTGGCCGAGGCCGCCAGCGCCACCGCGTTGACCGCGCCGGCGGAAGTGCCGCTGATAATGGAGAAGGGATTGCGTGCGTGCTTGGCGTGCAGGTCGCCGATGGCCTTCAGCACCCCCACCTGGTACGCGCCCCTCGCGCCGCCGCCTGATAGTACGAGTGCAGGTTTCATCCGCCAGGCCTTCACCAGCCAGTCTTATTAGAAGTGCTACCAAGTATATGACACTATCGGCAAAACCGGAGCGGCAAAAGTACGCCCGGCGCGGATTGTCCGCTCACGGGGCGGGCAGCACCTGCTCGCCCTCCTCCAGGCCGGCAATCACCTCCACCAGGTCCCCGGGCAAGGCGCTGCCGAGGCGCACGAAACGGCGCGCCGGACCGTCGGGCCCCGCAACCCAGACCACTTGCAGCTGGCCCACCTGGACCACCCTGTCGGCAGGTACCACGAGGTATTGCCGCTCACCGGCGGGCACCTGCAGCCGGGCATACATGCCGGGCAGCAGGTTCTGCGAGGTCGGCAACAGTGCTTTCACCAGGAAACTGCGGGAACCCGGATCGGCAGCGGGCACGATCTCCTCGATGCGCGCCGCAAACTGCGCGTCCAGCGAGGGAATCTCCACCTGCAGCTCCTGTCCCAACTGCAGCGACAGCGCGAGCTGCTCGCGCACCCGGGCCTCCACCCACAGGGACAGCGGGTTGTACAGGGACAGGAGCCGCGTCCCCGGTGACGCGGTGTCTCCCGGCTCGGCGAAGCGATCCACCACCCGCCCGGCGAGCGGCGAGCGAATCTCGGAGTAACTCATCGCCGTCGCGGCGGCCTCCAGCGCCTGGCGCGCCGCGGCGAGCTCCGCCCGCAGCGTTGCCGCATTCGCCCGGGCCGCGTCCCTGTCCGCCACGGACACCAGGCCCCGGTCGTACAGTTCCTCCGTCCGCGCAAGGTTCTGCACCGCCTCCGTCAACCGTGCCTGTACCGCGCGGACCCGCTCCTGCGCCTCGCGCGAGCGGGCCTGCAGGTCCGTGCTCTCCAGCGACAGTAACAGCTGCCCGGACTCCACGCTGTCACCTGCGCGCACGTGTATCGCGGTAATCCGCGCCAGCAGGCGCGACGAGATGATGGTCGTCTCCCGCGCTTCCACCGAGGCCGGTACCGGCTCGCTGAATGTGCTGCTGCGACGCTCGACGGCTACAGCGGCGGAGGTATCCACCTCGCGCGACTCTGCCAGGCCCGGCTCGACCCTGTCACTGAAAACACCGGCCATCGCCGCCACGAGCAACAACAGGACCAGGAGAGACCCCAGCAGCAACAACAGCCGCCGTGCTTTTCCATTCATGACGCTGTTTCCTCCGACGCCGCAGCGGGCGCTCCGCCCTCTTTCGCCTTGTCAAACACCAACAGGTACACCGCGGGCACCACGACCAGTGTGAAGGCCGTGGATGCCACGATGCCGAAAATGATGGCCAGGGCCAGGCCGCTGAATACCGGGTCGAGCGTAATAACCAGGTTGCCCAACATGGTGGTGCCGGCGGTGAGCAGCACCGGCCGCATACGCACCGAGCCCGCCTGCAACAGCGCGTCGCGGATACTCTCGCCCGCCGCCCGGGCCTGCGCAATGAACTCCACGAGGATCAGCGAGTTGCGCACCACGATGCCCGCCAGCGCGATCATGCCGATCATGGCCGTGGCGGTGAACAATACCGGGTCCGGTGCGCCGGCGACGACACGCTCTCCGAACTGGTTCATCAGCCAGAAGCCCGGCATGATGCCGATCACCGTCAGGGGTATCGCCGACATGATGATCAGCGACAGGGGCGAGGAGCCGGTCTGCACGCGCAGCACGCAGAAGATCGCCAGCAGGGCGAACAGGTAGCCCAGGCCCATATCGCGGAATACGTTTTTCGTTATGCGCCACTCGCCCTCACCCGTCCAGGTGACGTCGGTACCGGCAGGCAGGCGCCAGCCGTCTCCGCCACCGCTGCCAAGGAACGTGCGGCCGCGCCAGTCATTCGGCTCTCCCACGCCTGCGTTCATATCGGCATGCACGTCCGCAATGATCTCGGCCGGCGTGCGGCCATTCAGCTCGGCCATGACATAGACCACCGGGCGCAGGTCCTTGCGATAGATCGCCTGGTCCGCCACGTCAGTGCGGAAACGACCGATCTCACCCAGTGCCACGAGCGGCTGCGGTGATCCCTCGAGGCCCTGCGCCGTGCTTGTTTTCGCCACACCCGGCCTGCCCATCACCAAGAGGCGCTCGAAATCGCT
>JAWVYG010000186.1:0-5917 GCA_033722815.1 Halioglobus sp. | reverse complement strand
CGGGTGCTTACTTGCCAGGGGCGCGTGGCGTGCTTTGCATCCGGCGCCCGATCGGCATGCACCGCTGCCACAGTCTCTCGCGTGCCCGCTGTTTCCCTTCGTCCGTCCGAGGACGTATCCCCGCCCACCCCTGAACGGGCGCCCGATTCAGGGGTGCGACCGGCCAGGCCGGAACTTCCTCTTCGTTTCCGCCCTCTTATGTGACGAACTTAACAAGTTACATCCGGTTTGTGTTGTCATTGGCCCATTTCCACTTAAACTGTAGCCCTTCAACGACAATAGCCCTACGGCCCGCCTGGATGAGCGAACACGTCAGCATTCTCGGTATCTCCGCCTACTATCATGACAGTGCCGCCGCCCTCGTCAGGGACGGAGCGATTGTCGCCGCGGCCCAGGAGGAGCGCTTCACGCGCAAGAAGCACGATGCGGGCTTTCCCGCCAACGCCATCGAGTATTGCCTGCGCGAGGCCGGCGTGACGCTTGCGGACATCGATGAAGTCGTGTTCTACGACAAGCCGCTGGTCAAGTTCGAGCGGCTGCTGGAGACCTACCTGTCCTACGCGCCCAACGGGCTGCGCTCCTTCATCGCGGCAATGCCCGTATGGCTGAAGGAAAAGCTGTACCTGAAAAGCACGCTGCGCAGGGAGCTGGCGACCCTCGGTGGCCTGAAGAAGGACGAGCTTCCCGCGCTGTTGTTCGCCGAGCATCACCAGTCACACGCGGCATCGGCTTTCTTTCCCAGTCCCTACGAGCGCGCGGCGGTGTTGTGCCTGGACGGGGTGGGTGAGTGGGCCACCACGACCGCGTGGCTGGGTGAGGGCAATAGCCTGCAGGCGCTGTGGGAAATAGACTTTCCGCATTCCCTGGGCCTGCTGTATTCGGCGTTCACCTACTACACCGGTTTCAAGGTGAATTCCGGCGAGTACAAGCTGATGGGCCTGGCGCCCTACGGCGAGCCGAAGTACGTGGACCTGATCCGAGAACACCTGATCGATATGAAGCCCGACGGCACCTTCCGCCTGGACATGTCCTACTTCAATTATTGCACCGGGCTGACCATGACGAGCAAGAAGTTCGACGCGTTGTTCGGCGGCCCCCCGCGGCAGCCCGAGAGCGAGGTCACGCAGAAGGAGATGGACCTCGCGGCGTCCATCCAGAAGGTGACAGAGGACGTGGTGCTGCCCCTTGGCAAGACGGTGCGCGAGGAGACGGGGTGTGAAAACCTGTGCCTGGCCGGCGGCGTCGCGCTCAAGTGCGTCGCGAACGGCATCCGCCTGCGCTCGGGCATTTTCGATGACATATGGATTCAACCCGCGGCCGGCGACGCCGGGGGTGCACTGGGTGCCGCGCTGGTCGCCCTGTATGAGAAACACTCGGCCCTGCGCGATGTGCAGCCCGGCGACAGTATGTGCGGCGCCTACCTCGGTCCGAAATTTACGCGTGACGAAATACGCGCCCAGCTCGACGCAGCAGGCGCGGTATATACCGAGCTGGACGACGACGCGCTGATGCCACGCCTGGCCGATATTCTCGGCGAGGAAAACGTGGTGGGCTGGTTCCAGGGGCGTATGGAGTTCGGCCCCAGGGCCCTGGGAGGCCGCTCGATCATCGGGGACCCGCGCTCGCGCAAGATGCAGTCGGTGATGAATCTGAAGATCAAGTACCGTGAATCGTTCCGGCCTTTCGCACCCTCGGTGCTGATCGACGAGGTCTCCAACTACTTCGAACACGACCGTTCCAGCCCTTACATGCTGATGGTCGCGCCCGTCGCCGAGCAGATTCGTATTCCCATGTCAGACGAGCAACAGAAACTGTTCGGTATCGACAAACTGAACGTCCCGCGTTCGGAACTGCCGTCCATAACCCACGTCGATTATTCCGCGCGGATACAGACGGTACATCCCGAAACCAATCCACGCTATCACCGCCTCATCTCCACGTTCCGGGAAAAGCACGGCTGCGGTGTATTGGTGAACACGTCGTTCAATGTGCGCGGCGAGCCGATCGTGTGCACGCCACAAGACGCCTATCGCTGTTTTATGCGCACCGAGATGGATTACCTCGTTGTCGAGAACTTCCTGATGGCCAAACCCGACCAGCCGGCCGTCGAGAAAGACGAGAGCTGGATGGAAGAGTTTGAGCTGGACTAGGTGAACGCAATGGAAGATGCCAACGACCAGATGAGTCACGCAGAGCTGCGCAAGTTCGGTTTTGTCACCGCGTTGATGGTGGTGATCTTCTTCTATGGTTTGATCCCGTGGATCTGGGAGTTTGCCCGGCCGCTGTGGCCCCTGGTGGTTGCCGGGGTGCTGGTCGCGCTGGCGCTCGTGCTGCCGGGGTGGCTTGCGCCCGTTTACCGTGTGTGGATGAAGATCGGCCACGCGCTCGGCTGGGTCAACACGCGCATTATTCTCAGCCTGATATTCTTTGTGCTCTTTCTGCCCGTTGGCCTGGTCATGCGCGCGTTCGGTGACCCGATGCGGCGCAAATGGGACGATGCGGCCCAGAGTTACCGGGTGCCTTCGTCGGCGCCCAAACCGGACAATATGGAGAAACCATTCTGATGTTGGAACTTCTGAAGGATCTCTGGGGTTTCATGCGCGAGCGGAAGAAATTCTGGCTGATGCCCATCATCCTGATTCTCCTGCTGCTGGGCGGCCTGCTCGTCCTGGCGCAGGGTTCGGCGGTCGCGCCCTTTATCTACACCTTGTTCTAGTCGTTCCCGCGCCGGCTGCAGTTGGTGCGTATTGGAGGCGGTGAGCTGATGAAGCACTTTAACGACCTTGCGCAGTTCCAGCGGGAGGAGATCGACGGTCTCCTTGAGCTCGCGCGGTCGTTGGATACGCGTCCCGAGCCCGAAGCACTGCGTGGCAAAGTACTGTCTCTGCTATTTCTGAGCCGCTCCCTGCGCACGCTGGCTTCTTTCCAGTCCGCCATGAGCCGGCTGGGCGGTGGCGTGTTTGTAATCTCACCGGAAATGTCCATCCACAGTATCGAGTCGCGTGCGGGCATCGTTATGGACGGCGCGGCGGCGGAACACATCCATGAGGCGGTGCCGGTCATCGCCTCCTACAGCGATGTCATCGGGATACGTGCCTTCGCCGAGCGGCGCGACCTGCAACACGATCTGGAGGACAGGACATTCGCCGAGCTGGCGGCGCTGGCAGACATTCCCTATATCAATATGGAATCGGCGATTAACCACCCCTGCCAGAGCCTCGCCGACTGGAAGACCATGGACGACCTGCGCGTGCCGTCGTCCGGCGGTCGCTTTGTATTGTCCTGGACCTGGCATCCCCAGCCGATGCCGCTGGCGGTGCCCGCGGCCAGTGTCCACATGGCGGCGCTGCGCGGCATGGACGTCACCGTGCTGCGCCCGGAAGGCTATGCGCTGCCGGCATCCGTGATGGACAAGGCGCGCAGCGCCGCAGCGGCCAGCGGCGGCTCGGTGCGCGAATCGGAGGATGTCGCGGAAGCGATGGAGGGCGCCCACGTCATCTATGCCAACTCCTGGAGCTCTTCGCAGCATTACGGCGACAAGCTGGCGGAGGAAGATCTCAAGGCGGATTACCGTCACTGGTGCGTAGACGACGGCTGGTTTGAAGGCGCCGACGATGCGTGCCGCTTCATGCACTGTCTGCCGGTGCGGCGCGAGGTAACGGTGCGCGAGAGCGTGCTGGACGGCCCGCGCAGCGCGGTCATCCAGGAAGCGCGAAACCGAATGCTGGTGCAGATGGCGGTCTTGCATCGCATGCTGGCCGGCTAGAGTTCGGCTCGGTCAGTTCTGCCCGACCGAACGCATCTGCCGCCTTCGAGATCCCTGGACGTCTCCTCCGATTGTCATCGGTGGCGCCGGCCACGTGTCGTGCCGCAGTTTCGCGACCGGTCCGGCATTCATCATAGCGCATGCACGCCAGCGTCCGCGCGCTCGGTATACTTGGCCGGGAGCATTGGATATTCTATCGGCACACAGCCGCAGCAATGGAATGGCGCATGTTCAAGCCAGTGAATCTTCTGATGGTATTGCTCCTGGCGACGGGTTGCAGTGCCGTCTATTGTGCCGCCACCGAAGACGTCCCGCAGTACGAAGCATCACCTCTTGAGCGACCTGCCCCGAAGGCAGATCAGGCCGCCCCACGCCGACCGGCGCCCCCCACCGTTCTCGCAAGTGCGGCACCGTCTCCCCCCGCGCCCGCGCCCGGGCCTGCCGCGCCGCGGCACGGGGGCCTCAAGCTGTCGAAGGTGCAGTCAGGCGTCATCGATTCCGACGATTTCAACGACGGCGTGCTGAATGAGCACCGCTGGGTGAAGATGCAGCACAGGGAGATTTTTCCGACCGAGGAGGGTGGCTACCTGGTGATAAGGGGCACACCGAGCGAGAACGCCAAGGGCTGGTGGCACGCCGGGGCCATGACCACGCGCGGCGTCAGCAAGGGGCTGCCGGATGTGGTCATGGCGGTCAAGTACCTGCTGCCGAACTGGGACTACGCCTGCACCATGGACTGGGAAGAGTTCCCCATCTACGAGGCACACCTGTGTAACGATACGCCAGACCGGAACCACTCCATCCGCATTTCGCGCATGTGCCCTGGCGGTGCGGTAAAGCGAGCGCTTTTCGGAGGCCTCAGCGAAGCGCAGCTGCCGAAACAGCAGATCAACAACAGCGGCGTCGAGATGTTCGTAAGCTACAACGACGGCAAGGCACAGGGGTTCATAGTCGATAAGGATGGCAGGGTGCATCCCGCCACGAAGGAGACGGCGGTCGAACTGGAAGACTACAAGCGCATGGAGCTGAAGTCAGTGCTGGCACCGCGCGGCGTCGAGGTGTTCCTGAAGGTCGACTGGGCGGTGCTGTACCCCCAGCCGCGAGACGTGCCGGCGCAAGTTCGTGTCGAGGGTGTCCCGGCTACCGCCATCAAGGTGCAGATCGGGGATTGGCACAAGATGGCCAGCGTAGCGAAGGGCATGGCCACGGTGCAGTTGCCCGCCGACAAGATCTACCCCGCGGCCGCGTCGATCACCGTACTCAACGGCGAGCAAGTCATCGGGACGCTGGCCATTCGCAGGTCCAAAGACCTGTGGGGCCTGTATCCCGGCGATACCTGGAAGGTGTCGAAAAGGTAGATCGCCCCGGTCACGTTGGTGGCGCGCGCCGCCCGAACGCTGCAAGTGTAGCGGGCAAATTGCCAACTGGCGCAGACTTTGGGCAAAAAGGATTACAGACTGATGCGCACTTTGGTATAAGCAACAGGTAACTTGCCGCGCAACGACCCGGGTACGCAGACATGGCGCTCAGCAACACCGCAAAAGGCTGGTTAACGGCACTGTTGACACTGATCATGATGGTGGGCCTGGTAATGGCCGCCGAGGGGTTGATACGCCTGCGCCAGTACATGAAGTACGGCAGCGCCAGCGCCGTTGCCAGTTACGAACTGCACGAGGCGACCGGCCTGAAGATTCCTACGCCCGGTCACGTAACGAGAACGATAGCGATCAACAGTCTCGGCTTCCGCGGTCCGGAGATAGAACAGCCCAAGCCGCCCGGGCGTCTGCGCATCGGTTTTATCGGCGCCTCCACGACTTACTGCGCCGAGGTCAGCGGCAACGACCAGGTGTGGACCGAACTGGTGAGCCGCAAGCTGGAAGAGCGGTGGCCCGGCATGGAGGTCGACTACATCAACGGCGGCGTGCCGGGATACACCACCACGCAGTCGATGGCCAACCTGCGTGGCCGCATGCTGCCCCTGGACCCGGATGTCGTCGTGATCTACCACGCGACCAACGACGTGGCCAACGAAACCCGCGCCATCGCCACGGAAAGGGGCGTTAAGAAAGCCAACCTGGCGACGGAAGAAAGCGCCATGTCCAGGTACTCGGTACTCTGGCTGTTGGTCGAGAAGAACCTGGCGATAAAGGG
>JAWVYG010000185.1:0-5926 GCA_033722815.1 Halioglobus sp. | reverse complement strand
TCGCCGATCTGGTACCAGCCCGGGGTGAAGCCATGATGAAGCCGCGCTCGATACAGGTACTGGCAGCACTGTTGCTGGGCGCCGCTACTCTCTGGGGTTCCGCGACAGCAGCGGCACCTGAATACCAGTCGGTTATCGCCACGGATCCCGAGGTCCGTGAGCGCTTCGCCTACCTGCTCAGCCAGAGCAGGCCGCGTGTGGACAGGGTCACCGAGGGCGTCTATCTCGCGCGGGGTTTCGGCCAGGGCAGCGCCATCATGGTCGAGGGCGATGACGCCGTAGCCATCTTCGACGTAGGTGACAGCTACGAACACGGGCAGGCCATGCTGGCGGAGTTTCGCAAGTTCAGCGACAAGCCCATCCGGGCGATCATCTACTCACACTTTCATTTCGATCATATCTTCGGCGGCAAGGCCTGGGTCGAGGCAGCGCCCGAGGATGTGCAGATCATTGCCCACGAGTCCACGCTGCGTTACCTGAACGAACGGGTGTCGGCGCTGGCGCCACGCACGGACTGGGGTCTGGCCATGCAGTTCGGCATGCAACTGGACGAGAGTTGCGCCGTGGGCAGCGGCCCGCTCTGCTCCGGCGTGATGGGTATCCAGTTTCCCCGCATCGGCTCCACCAAGGGCCAGCGACGCCATGTCATCTATCCGAACAGGACATTCAGCGACAGGCTGGAGCTGGACCTCGGGGGTCTCATACTGGAGCTGATCCATTCACCCAGCGAGACGCCGGACAACATCCTCGCCTGGCTGCCCGACAGAAAGACCCTACTGACAGGGGATGCGCTGACACCCACGCTGCCGCCGATTTTCACCGCTCGGGGCCAGCGGGTCCGCGATCCGCAAACGTGGATGGCCTCTATCGACCTGATGCGAGCGCTGCAACCGCAGCATGTGGTCCCCAGCCATGGCCCGGCGTTTTCCGGCGAACAGGCGGCCAGGACCCTGCTCGACTACCGCGATGCCATCGCCTTCATGTATCACCAGACCGTGCGCCTGATCAATCGCGGCCTGGGGCCGGAGGAGATTGCGGCGCAGTTGACACTTCCCGCGCACCTCGCGAACAGTCCCGTACTGGGGCAGTGGTATAACGACCTGCAGACGGATATCCGCGGCATCTACAGTTATCTCGCCGGCCACTACCACGACGTAGCGGAAATGCCGCTGTTGGATCCGGCCGTGGCGGACGCCAACATGATCGCCCTGGCCGGTGGGTCGCAGGCATACCTGCTCAGGTTGCAGGAGGCATTTAAGCGCGGCGACTATGTCTGGGTGGCCCGGGCGGCAGGGCACCTGATTCGCAGCGAACCCGACAACCAGGCAGCGAAGGCGTTGAAGGCCGCGGCGCTGCGGGCACTGGCGGGCCGCACGGTGGCGGGATCCCACCGTCACTTTTACCTGCAGCAGGCCGCGGCGCTGGAGGGCCTGATCGACATTCCGGTGGTGGCGCGCTTCACCGCCGAGGACGTATCCACGGTGCCGGTAGACAGCCTCGTGGCACAGTTGCCGTTCCGGCTGGACGGCATGGCAGCCATCGATCAGCAGCAGCGCCTGTCCCTCGCTATCACGGACCTGCAGCAGCGCTTCAACATAGACCTGCGCCATGGGGTTGCCGAGGTGGTGCCCGCCGCGAGTACCGGGCCTGCGGACCTGAGTATGGACAGCGATACCTTTCGCCTGTTCTACATTGGCCGGCTGTCACTGGAAACAGGCTTTTCACAGGGGCGAATGCGCGGCGAGCTGACTGCGGCCCAATCATTTATCGATTACTTTGACTGGCCGTGAGCCGACCGCGTTGCGCTACTCGTCGGGGCCCCTGGCCGTAAGGCTGTTCCTGAACTGGGTCGGGGTAAGATCGGTGGCTTTCTTGAAAGCGTCGTAGAAGGAGGACTTTGATTTGAAACCCACCTCCAGCGCGAGTTCCACAATCGGCATCCCCGCGGTGTCTTGATTGGCCAGCATATCCTTGGCGCGCTGGATGCGATAACTGTTGACGAAGCTGAAGAACTTCTGGTTCATCTGCCCGTTGATCACCTGGGACGCCTGGTGGTAGGTCATGCCGGCTTCTTCTGCGAGGTCGCCCAGGGTGAGGTCACAGTCGAGGTAGAGCTCTTTTTCGCGCATGATTTCCATCAGCTGGATCTTGTAGCGCTGGGCATCCTCGAGGCTGATGCCAGAGCGTGCGTATTTTGGCGTACCGGAGGCTGCCGCGCCGTCGTCGGAGTCATCTGTTTCCGGTGCTGCACTCTGTGCGTTGTCGGGGCTGTCAGCTGTGCTGTCCTGGCGTTCGATGCGCGGCTGCCGCAGCGCCATGATGCCGATGACGTAGATCACCAGTACCATGAACAGGAAGGGCATGTTCGGGCTCAGGGCGGTGCTCTCGAAATCGCCGAACAGAACCAGCCGGCCACGGTTGAACACAAGGAACAACAGCAGGAAGAATACGCACAGCCAGGTAAGGGTACGCAGCCAGCGCAGGTTCATCTGGTCGGTGAAGGAAAAGTGCCGCTCCAGCGCAAGGTTGTGCTGTTGAATCTGGCGCAACACCAGGTAGCAGTAGCAGCCAAACTGGAGGGTGAAAAAACTACCGTGCAGGTGCATTTCCATCCAAGTGCGCCAGAAGGCCGGCATTGTCTGCAGCAGCTCGCCGCCCAGTGCCGTGTCCTGCCGGTCGCTCAACATGAAAGTCAGGAACTGGACCTGTTGCTGGTGGGGATACTGGGCAAGGGTGATCGGTGCGCTGCACAACAGCAGTGCGGGGATGAAGTGCAGCAAGTGGATCATGCCGACCGGCCTGTCGGCAATCGATCGGGCGTAGAGGTACAACAACGGTCCCCAGGCCAGGTCCAGCGGCCTCGCCGCCAGCGCCCAGGGGGGATGTTCGAGAAAGAAGTCCGTGCGCACCAGCCAGTTGCTCAGGAAGCGGATGGCGATACAGGCGACCAGTGTCGCCATGAAGAGATTGGCGCGACGGTTGCCTCCGCTCGAGTACAGCAGGATAACCGCCAGCACCACGCCGTGGAGTACACCGAAACCGTACAGGAAGCCGATCAGATCCATCAGTTATGTTTGTAAGTGTCTGAACTGGAACGGTAAGTATATCGTCCCGCCGTATCGATACCACGTGCTGATTACCGCGCACCTGCGGCGTATAGCGTATGCACGAAGCAGACCGCTCATACCCGTGCATGTCAGTGCGGGACAATCGGGTCGGACGCATTGGTGGCGTCCCTGGGCCACAATGACTGTCAATCGCGGCGCTGCTCAGCTACAAATGACATGGATAGCGTTGCGCCGCTTATCTGCAATACTTGCATGAGCACCCCTGCGCGCTGCCAGGTGAGAGGAGGAGACATTGAAACGATTCCGAGTGGGCTTATTGAGCTTGTGCGTGGCGGGCGTTGCCGCGCTGCCGGTGCAAGCCGCCGAACGCCCCAACATCGTGCTGATGCTGGCGGATAACCTCGGCTACGGCGACCTGGGGTCCTACGGGGGCGGCGCGTTGCGCGGCGCGCCCACGCCGCGCCTCGATGCGCTCGCCGAGGAGGGCATGCGCTTCACCAACTTCAACGTGGAGGCCGAGTGCACGCCGTCGCGTTCCGCCCTGATGACCGGCCGCTACGCGGTGCGCTCCGGCACCACGCGCGCCATCCCTGTGCCGGGCATTCCCCAGGGCCTGGCGCCCTGGGAGTACACCGTGGCGGAGATGCTTAAGGAGGCCGGTTACGACACCGCGATGTTCGGCAAGTGGCACATCGGCGCCAGCGCGGGGCGCCTGCCGACGGACCAGGGCTTCGATACCTGGTGGGGCTTCCCGAACAGCACCGACGTGGCGCGCTTTCCGCTCGCTATCGGTTTCGAAGAGGGTTTGATGCCGAAGTTCCATTTCTACGAGGGCACCGCCGAGGGCGGGGCAGAGCCCGTGGGGGAGTACAACCTCGCCGCCAGGCCGACGGTGGATGCAACCATCGTGCGGCGCGCCGTCGACTACATCGGCGAGCGCACGGACGGCGACGCGCCGTTCTTCCTCTACCTGCCGTTCTCGCTGGTACACCACCCCTCACTGCCGCACCCGGATTTCGACGGCCGTACCGGCAACGGGCGTTACGCCGATGCCACGGTGGAGCACGACCACCGCGTCGGGCAGGTACTCGATGCGCTGGAGGCGGCGGGGCTGGCGGGCGACACGCTGGTGATCTACGCCAGCGATAACGGCCCTGACCGCGCCGAGTACCCCCATATCGGCGACACCGGCCCGTTCCGCGGTTACCTCGGCACGCTGCACGAGGGCTCCATCCGCACGCCGATGATGCTGCGCTGGCCCGGCAGGGTGCCGCCGGACACGGTGACCAACGAGATCGTCGCCATCCACGACATCATGCCCACGCTGGCGGCGCTGGTGGGCGCCCAACTGCCCGACGACCGGGCCTACGACGGCCTGGACCAGGGCGCGCTGTTCTTTGGCGAAACTGACCAGTCCGCGCGCCAGTCCGTCTTGTTTTTCCAGGATGACACGCTGCTGGCGATGAAGTGGAAGCAGTTCAAGGTGTACCTGAAACGCGAGGGCGTGGAGCGCGAGGACGGCAACTACCACGACATCTGGGCGCCGCTGGTCTACAACACCATGCTCGACCCGAAGGAGGCGCACAACCTCACCCACGACGCCTACCTGTGGGTGTTGTCGCCGCTGCTGCAGCAGGTGATGCCCTTCGCCTACTCGGTGGACAAGTACGGCCTGATCCAGCCCGGCGACGACGAGCGCACGGACGGGCAGGTAACGATCCCCTTTTTCAAGCAGTCGCTGCTGGATCGCTCCCTGAAGGAGCTGAAGAAGCAGGCGGTGATGCGCAAGCTACACGACGTCAGCGGCGGGCTGATCGGCGATGGCGGTTAGGCAGATCGCCATTGCCCTCGGCCTGGTACTGCTCGCGCTGGCCTGGGGACTGACGCGACTGGCGCAGCCGCAGACGCACGGCCTCACCACGGAGCAGTTCGCCGACAGCGCAGCGCCCGAACCCGTGCTGGCCAGCACCGGCCTGGCCGGCCGCCCGCCGAACATCGTCGTCATTCTGGCCGACGACCTCGGTTACGGCGACGTGGGCGCCTACGGCGGCAGCGTCATCGAGACGCCGCAGATGGACAGGCTGGCCGCCGAGGGCATGCGCTTTGACAGCGCCTATTCCAGCGCGCCGATCTGTTCCCCCTCCCGTGCGGGCCTGCTCACCGGGCGCTATCCGCTGCGTAGCGGCATCGTGCAGGCCATGCAGGCCGCCGGGGACTCCCTGCCGCGGCGCCTGTCGCTGCAGGCCGGCATCGCGTTTTCCAATCTCGCCAGTATCGACATGCGCGGCGGCCACAACATGGTCAATGGCCTGCCGCAGGTGGAGCTGACGGTGGCGGAGTTGCTGCGCCAGGCGGGCTATCGAACCGGCGCCTTCGGCAAGTGGCACCTGGGTGACTTCACCGAGTGGCCCGAGTACCACCCCTTCGAACACGGCTTCGATCACTTCGTCGGCTTCAACATGTCCAACGACGACTGGCCGGTGGCCTTCTACGATGGCGGTGAGAAACTCATCGACGATATCGGCCTCGACCAGGCGCGCTACACCGGCGTGTTCACGCGCGAGGCGGTGGCGTTTATCGAGGCGAACGCGGCACGACCGTTCTTCGTCTATCTCTCGCACAAGGATCCGCACCAGCCGTTCTACCCGTCGGAGGAGTTCGCGGGCAAGTCCGCCGGAGGGCCCTACGGCGACGCCGTCAGCGAATTCGACTGGAGTGTGGGCGAGATCCGCGCGGTGCTGGAGCGGCTGGGACTGGCGGAAAACACGCTGGTGTTGGTGACCAGCGACAACGGCCCCTGGTTCGAGGGTTCCAGCGGCGGCCTGCGCGGGCGCAAGGGGCAGAGTTACGAGGGCGGA
>JAWVYG010000184.1:0-5960 GCA_033722815.1 Halioglobus sp. | reverse complement strand
GTTGATCAGTTGGTCGGCGCCGGACACGCTCTCCAGCACCGCGTTGTAGTCCAGTCCGGGGCGCTTGATGCCGATCAGGCTCTTTACCTCGAGGTCCGCCAGCTCCAGCAGCTGCGATCGTGCCGCGGTGAAGAACCCCAGCGGCACACCCTGTTCCCTGCTCGCCCAGAGCAGCCCGGCGAGCTTTTCCCGGTGCTCGTCCAGCGGCAGCGGCCCGTCGATCAGGCCGGCCTCGAGCAGTGCGTCGACGAAGTCCGCCGGGCAGGGCAGGGCAATACGCTCCGTCGTGTTGCCGTCAAAGGGAATGATGTTGTCGCCGCCGCCGACGTGGCGGTCTGCCAGCAGTTCCATCTCGATAGTGCCGGGGTCGTAGCCGGCCTGCTGGAACAGGTCGCCGATCTCCTGCAGGGAGAGGCGGGTCTTGGCCTGGAACTGCAGGATCAGATCGATCAGGCGCAGGTGCGTGTCACTGTAGAGTGACAGGTTGGGGCGCGGCTTCCGGGCCTTCGGCAACAGGTTCGCGCGCAGGTAGTACTTGATCATGTCGCGGGACACGCCGGACGCCGCCGCGAGCTCCGAGATGCGGTAGGTCTGCGGTGGCGCCCGGTCCGTGTCCTGTTGCGACATGCTGCGATTTCCCGTCAGTTCGACGACAGCTTAGCGCAGGCCGTGGGCTGCTGTCCCCGGCGCCGCGGGATTCAGCCCACCTGCAGCGCGGCGACGTCGGGATAGTTGTCGCGCCACTGGTCTACCAGGGCCTGCTGGTCGACCTGGTTGGGGTGGAAGCCCTCGTGCAGGTATTTCCTGAACTCCGGTGCCGACCAGCGGCGGAAACCACCGACACCCCACATGAACTGCCAGGCCTCGCGGATGTCGCGCAGTGACGGCAGTTTGCGGTCGTGCCACAGGAGCGTGACCTGCGCCAGGGCCATCTGGATCCAGAACGAGCGGAACACCAGCTTCGCGATCCGGATGCGCTGCTTCTCGTCGTCCACCACCGTGCGGTACACGTCGAACGCCACTGCCTTGTGTTCGATCTCCTCCATGGCGTGCCAGATCAGCATCTCCCGCAATGGCGAGTGTTCGGTCTCGGCCAGCTGCGGATTCTCCAGGGTCCACTGCGCCAGTGTCGCGGTGATGTGCTCCAGCGCCGCGGTGATGGCCAGCTGTTGGCCCGGGGTCATCATGCGCCTGCTCATGTCCAGGCGGCGCTTGAAGCGGCGGCGTATCTTGCCCATGGCGACGCCGAGCGTCTCGGCCTGTTCGTTGAAGTCCTCGTGCACGCGCGAGTGGTGCGCCTCCTGGCCGATGAAGCCGCGTATCTGCTCCAGCAGCTGCGGGTCCTCGATGTCCTTGCGGTAGTGGCGCACGCTGTCGATGAAAAAGCGCTCGCCATCCGGGAACGAGGCGGACAGGGCGTACATCAGCGAACTGAGAATCGGGTTGTCGCGGAAGAAGTACTTGCGGCGCAGCAGGGTCATGTCGAAGGCCATGATGCGCGGCTTGATGGGGGCGGCGGGCGGGGTTGCGGTCTGTGCGGCTGTCATGGCGCTGACTCCTGTGTGCGGCTACCGATAACAGGACTCTAGCACAGAATAGATAATTTGTTCACTATTTTAGTAGATAATTTAATTATCCACTAAAATGGTGCGTGGCAGGGCGTGTGGACCGCCTACTTGATGTCGCTGGCGTCGTGTCGCTCGGGGACCTGCTTGTCCTCGTCCCCCCAGACGCGGTTGACGCGCTGTCCGCGCTGCACGGCGGGACGCTCCTGGATCTCGTCGTTCCAGCGGTTGACGTGGGTGTAGGAGGTCACGTCGAGGAACTCGCCCGCCTCGTACAGCTTGCCCTTCACCAGCGCGCCGTACCAGGCCACCGTGGCGATGTCGGCGATGGTGTAGTCGTCGCCGCAGAGAAAACGCCGGTCCGCCAGGTTGCGGTCCAGGACGTCGAGCTGGCGCTTGACCTCCATCGTGTAGCGGTTGATCGGGTACTCCCACTTCTCGGGGGCGTAGGCGTAGAAGTGGCCGAAGCCGCCGCCGAGGTAGGCGGCGCTGCTCATCTGCCAGAACAGCCACGACATGCACTCCGCCCGCTCTGACGGGTCGGTGGGCAGGAAGGCGCCGAACTTCTCCGCCAGGTAGAACAGGATCGCACCGGATTCGAACACCCGTGTCGGCGGATTCGTGCTGCGGTCCTGCAGGGCGGGAATCTTCGAGTTCGGGTTGATGTCGACGAAGCCGGAACCGAACTGGTCGCCCTCGCCGATGTTGATCAGCCAGGCGTCGTACTCGGCGCCCTCGTGGCCCAGCGCCAGCAGCTCCTCCAGCATCACGGTGGCCTTGACGCCGTTGGGCGTGGCCAGCGAGTACAGCTGCAGCGGGTGCTTGCCGACCGGCAGCTCCTTGTCGTGGGTGGCGCCCGCTGTCGGGCGGTTGATATTGGCGAAACGTCCGCCCTCGGCGTCGGTGTCCCAGGTCCAGACTTGCGGCGGTGTGTATTGCTGTGCATCAGACATGCTTTTCTCCTTCTAGCAGCGAGCGCTATGTTATTACTAAACCGGCCATGTAAACCATCTCAGCGGCGCCTGCCCAGCCAGAACGCGTCGAGCAGCGCGGCCAGCGCCACCAGCACCAGCGCCAGCAGAAGGCGCAGGTCGCTGAGGTACAGCTGCATCTCGATCGGGTAGGCGATGGTCTTGTCCAGCGCCGCCTCCTTGAATTCGTGCTTGCCGAAGAAGGCCGGGTTGCTGATGATCTCCACCAGTGCGCGGCGGCTGCGATAGCGCACCAGTCCCATCGAACTCCATTGTTCCGCCCCTTCGATGCCGACGATGTCCATGCCGGCGTATACCGCGCGGCCCATCAGCGCCGGGTGGCACGCGCGCGCCAGCAACGCCGGGAACATGTGTTCCATGTAGCGCGCCATCAATTTGTCCGCGCTCTCGCCCGGCGCCGCGCCCTCCACGTCGGGCGGGTCGTCGTTCATGTCGAGGTTGTTGACCATGAGGAACTGCCGACCCGTGTCCTCGCGCATGAATGTCTCCACGAAGGCCAGCCGCTCATCGGGCACGCCGTTGCCGCGCATCGTCGCGACGAACCGGTCTATCTCCTCCTCTGTCAGCGGGCCCTTGAAATCCGTGTACCAGAAAACGAACAGCGCGTAGAGCGCGGCGGTGCCGAGCCATAGCCTGGAGCGTGTGAGCATGGATGCGTCCTCTTGTGGTGCCGCGTGGATTGCGCCCGTGTGAGACCAGTGCTGCCTGCAGTGCGCGGCCATGCCGCAGCCGGGGAATGGCTGCACCCACTCGGCGTTGTCGCGCGCCGCACGAATAATATGGCACATATTGTGCCGATACAGCTTTGCTGTCAAACTGTGGCGCCGTCGCTGGCCAGAACCGTGAGGAGAACACTATGGCAACTGCAGACCGACTGCGGCTGATAGGCGGAACCGGCTCGCCCTATACCCGCAAGATGGTGGCGCTGCTGCGCTACCGGCGCATACCCTACAGCATTACCTGGGCGGACCCGGCCGGTACCCTCGATGCGATGGGCCTGGAAAAGCCGCGGCCGACCTTCCATCCCACCTTCCTGTTCGAGGAGGACGATGGCAGCGTCAGTCCCACCTGCGACTCCACGCCGATCATCCGCCGCCTGGAGGAAGACTACAGTGGCCGCTCGGTATTGCCCTCGGACCCGGCACTGGCCTTCATCGATTACCTGCTGGAGGACTTCGGCGACGAGTGGTGCACCAAGTACATGTTCCACTACCGCTGGTACCCCGAGGAAGACGCCGACAACGCCGGCACGCTGCTGCCGCTGGGCATGATGCTGACGATCGCGCCGAAGCAGCACCAGCAGTTCAAGGAGGTGTTCTCCCAGCGCCAGATCGGCCGCCTGTACGTGGTGGGCTCCAACGACACCACCGCGCCGGTGATCGACGCCAGCTACCGCCGCTTCCTCGCCGCCATGGAGGCGCACCTGTCGAACCAGCCCTGCATGCTCGGTGAGCGCCCCGGGGCGGGAGACTTCGGCCTGTTCGGCCAGCTGACGCAACTGGTCGGCTTCGATCCAACCCCGCGGGCCATTGCCCACGAGGTTTCGCCGCGCACCGTGGCCTGGGTCGATCGCATGGAGGACCAGTGCGGCCTGGAGCCGGAGGACGCCGACTGGGTCCGACTGGAGGACCAGCCGCCGTCCCTGCAGGGCCTGCTGCAGGAAATCGGCAGGGTGTACGCGCCGGCGCAGCTGGCCAATGCCCGGGCGGTGGAGGCGGGCGACAAGAACTGGGAGGCCGAGATCGACGGCGCGCCCTGGACCCAGCAGACCTTCCCCTACCAGGCCAAGTGCCTGCGCTGGACCCGTGAGCGCTACGTGGCGCTGGACGCCGCCGACCGCGCCCGCGTGGACGCGGCCATCGCGGGGACCGGCATCGAGACGATGCTCGTTGAGGACTGATACGGTACTTCCGGGACGATGAGATAAGGAGCGACGATGGGTTTTCAAGCGAGTGAGCGGGTGGTGGAACTGGATGCGCGCCTGCGGGCCTTCATGGACGAGCACATCTATCCGCGGGAACACGACTGGGACACGTTCACCCTGGACCAGGACAACCTGTGGCAGGTGCCGCCCTGGTACGACGATCTGCGCGACAAGGCGAAGGAGCAGGGGCTGTGGAACCTGTTCCTGCCCCACGAGTACGAGCCCTTCAGTCCCGGGCTCACCAACGTGGAGATCGCACCGCTGTTCGAGACCATGAGCAAGGTGGTCTGGGCGCAGGGCGTGTTCAACTGCAACGCGCCGGACCGCGGCAACATGGAGGTGCTGGCGAAGTACGGCACGCCCGAGCAGCAGGAGCAGTGGCTGCAGCCGCTGCTGGCGGGTGAGATTCGCAGCGCCTACGCGATGACCGAACCCCAGGTGGCCTCCTCCGACGCCACCAACATGGAACTGGAGATTCGCCGCGACGGCGACGAGTACGTGCTCAACGGGCGCAAGTGGTGGACCACCGGTGCGATCAACCCGCGCTGCAAGATCATGCTGGTCATGGGCAGGTCGAACCCGGACAACGAGCGCCACCGGCAGCACTCCACCATTCTCGTGCCGCGGGACACCCCCGGCATCAAGCTGGTGCGCGAACTGCGCGTGTTCGACAGCCTGCATTCGCCGGGCGGCGAGGCGGAGCTGCTGTTCGAAGACGTGCGCGTGCCGGTGAGCAACATGATCAAGGGCGAGGGCTGCGGTTTCGAGATCGCCCAGGGGCGCCTCGGCCCGGGCCGCTTCCAGTATGCCATGGGCCTGGTGGGCATGGCCCAGCGCTGCCTGGAGCTGATGTGCGCGCGCGCCGATGAGCGCGTGGCCTTTGGTGAGAAGCTGCTGAAGAAGACCAGCGTACAACACGAGATCGCGCGCTGCCGCTGCGATATCGAGCAGTGCCGGCTGCTGACCCTGCAGGCGGCCGAGGTCATGGACCGCGAGGGCCTGAAAGGCGCCATACCGTATATTTCCATGGTCAAGATCGTCGCGCCGAACATGGCCCAGGCGGTGGCGGACCGCGCTATGCAGGTATTCGGCGGCATGGGCGTGTGCCAGGACACGCTGATTCCCCACGTGTTTGCCCTGGCCAGGTTCTCCCGTATCGCCGACGGCCCGGACGAGGTGCACATGTCACAGCTGGGCAAGCTGACCGCGCGGGAACTCAACGGCTGACGGCGGCGAATTATGCGGCGATGCACAGGCGCTGGCTGCAGCCGCCCGCTGCGCCCGGCGCGAGTGGACACGGCTAAAGTTATGGCATAGCATCTGCCAATTCGTTGGAAGCACATCGAGGCCGCGAACACCGCGGCGGTAACTGATACACGCAGGAGAACCGCATGAAGACTCGCCTCACTGAGTTACTGGGAATAGAAACACCGATCATCTGCGGCGGCATGATGCGCGTCGGCACGGCGGAACTGGCGG
>JAWVYG010000183.1:0-5974 GCA_033722815.1 Halioglobus sp. | reverse complement strand
TCGAGCAGCGGGCCGAAATTGTTGCTGAAATCCGCCGGGTTCTTCAGCACCTTGTCGATGTCGTCGCGCTGCAGCACCAGCCAGTGACCGCCGTTGGCGTACTCGTCCGCCTGCCAGATAAGCCGCTGCCCGGTGCCGCGCAGGCGCGCGATCTCGTCCCTGGGGGTGCCCTGTGAGAAGTTGTCCAGGTGCAGCAATGTGCTGTGGGGACATGTACTCATGTGGCGCTGGCTCCTCTGCCGCCGATCGGTGCGTTTATCGCCTCGTGCATGGCGCGTGCTATTGTACGCGGGTCCGGCGGCAGGCTACCAGCACAGGTGAAGAGGAAGACACGGCATGGGTGATTGGCAGGGCAGCGTTGCGGTGATTACGGGCGCCGCCAGCGGTATCGGTGCGGGGCTGGCACGGCACTGCCTGGGGCTCGGCATGCACGTGGTCGCGGCGGATATCGATGACGCCGCTCTGGAGGCGCTGCACGCAGGCGCGTCGACAGTGCCGGGCGGCAGCCTGCAGGCGCGGCACCTGGACGTGCGCGGGCGCGACGCGGTGGAGGCGCTGGCCGCCGACGTGTTCGAGCGCTTCGGCGCGGTCAGTCTGTTGTTCAACAACGCCGGCGTGCTGGTTGACGGCAAGAGCTGGGAACGCCCCGAGCGCGACTGGCGCTGGATCCTGGAGGTCAACGTGATGGGCGTGGTGCACGGTATCAGCGCCTTCGTGCCGCGCATGCTGGCCCAGGGTTGCCCCGGCAGGATCATAAACACCTCGTCGATCGGCGGCCTGCTCGGGGGCGGCCCCTACCTCGCCCCCTACCAGGGCACCAAGCATATGGTCACCGCGTTGACGGAATCTCTCTACCAGGAACTGGCGGTGGAAGCAGCGCCGGTCACCGCCTCCGTGCTTTGCCCGGGCGAGGTGGCCACGGGCATCTGGTCCTCGGACCGCTTGCGCCCACAGGAGCAGCACAACGTGCTCGGCAGTGCGGCCGAGCGCCAGTTTCACGATGCAGTGGCTGGCAGTGTCGCCGCAGGTCTGTCTCCCGACGACTTCGCCCGCGAGGTGTTCGTCGGTATCGAGGCGGACCGATTCTGGTTGCTGCCGCAGCCCGCGTTCAAGGCGCAACTCGCGCAGCGGCACGAGAGCATCATGACGGCAACCAACCCCGAGAGCCTGCTCGCGGCGCTGGCCGGGCAGCCACCACCCGCCGTCGAATCCTGAAAAACTCCGGCCAATGAAGGTACAGCGGCGCAAACCGCCCCATCCGTTCCATCCTCACAGGAAGCTGAGCAACAGGTAGATGGCCAGCAGCAGCGTAACCCACGTCACCATGGTCCCGGTGCCTACCTGCCTCGACAGAACGCCGCCGGCGCTGCCCAGGTCGCGGGCGACGGCAACGACGCCGGTCACGGCGCGACCACCCAACGAGCGCAGGCCCCGATCCGCCGCGGCAACGGCGCCGAAAAGTGGCCCTGCCAGCCGCGGCAGCAGGCG
This sequence comes from Halioglobus sp., assembly GCA_033722815.1. Taxonomy (GTDB): domain Bacteria; phylum Pseudomonadota; class Gammaproteobacteria; order Pseudomonadales; family Halieaceae; genus Marimicrobium. The sequence continues at coordinate 4,486 of JAWVYG010000183.1, read as the reverse complement.
GCGATAGGTCCAGTCCACATCCAGGTGCACGGCGTTGAGCTCCGGCGGGTAGATGCCGCGCTTGTTGAGCCAGACGAACGCCAGGGCGGAAAACACCAGCAGCTGCAGCTGGGTCAGCACGTGGGTGACGTCGTAGGGCGTGTAGGCGACATCGAACGGCAGTGCCCGATACAGCATGCCGGGGAATACGCCGATGCCGATGCACAGCAGTGCCGCGATCAGCATGGCCAGCAGCATATTGCCGGGGGGGTCCGAGGTGCGTATGCCGCTGTCGTGGGCGAAGAAGGCGAAATAGGGAATCTTGATGCCCGCGTGGTGGAACACCCCGGCAGAGGCGAACAGCAGTAGCAGCCAGGCCCCGTCGTAACCGTCCTTCAGCGCTGCGGACATGATCATCGATTTGCTGACGAAACCGCTGAACAGCGGGAACGCGGAAATCGACGCCGCGCCGATGATGCACAGTACCGTGGTTTTGGGCATGGTCTTATACAGGCCACCGAGTTCCGAGCCGTTGATCTTGCCCGTCCTGTAGAGCACGGCGCCCATGGCCATGAACAGCAGCCCCTTGAAAATCACGTCGGTGAACGCGTGGGCGACCGCGCCGTTGATGGCCAGCTCGGTGCCGATACCGATGCCCACCACCATGAAGCCGAGCTGGTTCACCAGGCTATAGGCGAGCACACGCCGCAGATCGTTTTCCACCACGGCCATGTAGATGGGGAAGCAAGCCATGGTGACGCCGGCATACACCAGCAGCTCGGTACCGGGAAAGCCCCGCGCCAGTGCGTAGATGGCCACCTTGGTGGTGAATGCGCTGAGAAATACCGTGCCGGTGGGAGTCGATTCGGGGTAGGCGTCGATCAGCCAGCTGTGCAGCAGCGGGAAAGCGGCCTTGAGGCCCAGTGCAAACAGCATGAGCCAGCCGCTGACGTGTCCCGTGCCGATGCTGTCGAACTCCAGGCTTCCCGTGACGCGCCAGTGCAGCAGCAGGCCCACGAGCAACAGCAGCCCGGAGGTGACCTGGATCACCAGGTAACGCATGCCCGCGCTGTAGGCCGCCGGCGTGCCCCGCGCCCAGACCAGAAATACCGAGCTGACGGCCATCGCCTCCCAGAACAGGAAGAAGCTGAGCAGGTCCCCGGCGAAGACGGCGCCCAGGGCGCTGCCGACGTAGAGCAGTGCACTGACATGCTGCAGGGTGTCGCGGACATGCAGGGCATAGACGAAGCCGATCAGTGCGGCCAGGTGAAACAGGTAGCCGAACAGTTGCGACAGGCGATCGACGCGCAGCGGCTCCAGCGTGGTTTCCAGGAACGGCAGCAACACGGAGGCATCGGCAGGGAGCAGCCAGAGGTTGAGCGCGCCGGCCAGAGGCGTCGCCACCAGCAGCACCGCCCGCGGGGTGCCGCGCAACAGGAGCGCCGCCGCAGCCGCGAGGTAAAACAGGACGAAGGGCGGCAGGGAGATCACGGTGGCCCTACCCCACTTTGCGGCTGGCGCGGCAGGTCGCCGCGCTGGTAGTAGTCTTCTGGGCGGATGATAATCCGCCGCAGCCACTTGGCCGCCACGACCAGCACAACGCAGCCGATGAAGCCATACGCGGGGTAGAAACCGGGCAACCACTCCCAGGGGTGCTCGGTATGGCGGTGGACGACAAGTTCGAGCAGCAGCAGTACGGTGGCGCACGTATACAGTGTCCACAGGACGCGCTGTACGTTACGCGGTTGGTCGAAGAGATAGCGCTTTTCGTCGGCCATGGTGTCAGCCTCCTCCCAGCGGCAAGCTGGAGACGAGTTCATACAGGGGCTGCGGGAACAGGAACAGGGCAACGCAGCCTGCGGCGGTCACCGCGATCGCCAGCAGACAGGGCAGCGGTGCCTCCTTCACCGCCGCGGGAGCGGCGGCGCCCGGCTGGCCGCCGAAAGGCGAGAAGGCGCGCACCGGGATCACGGTGAGGTAGACGATATTGAGCAGCGAACTGATCACGAGCGCGGCAGCTAGCAGCAGCGCGCCGCTCTCCAGCGCACCCAGCATCAGGTAGAACTTGCTCCAGGTGCCCCCGGTGGGCGGCAGGCCCACGATACTCAGGCTGGCGAGCAGGAAAGCCGCCATGGTAACGGGCATCTGTCGGCCGAGACCGTCGAGCTCGCTGACCCGTGTGCGATGGCTTGCCACCAGGATGGCCCCGGCACAGAAAAACAGCGTGATCTTGCCGAAGGCATGCATCGCTATGTGCAGGCCGCTGCCGACCACGCTGTCACGCGTCGCCAGCAACACGCCCAGCGTGACATAGGCGAGCTGGCTCACGGTAGAGTATGCCAGGCGCGCCTTGAGATTGTCCTGCCGCATGGCCACCACCGACGCCGCGAGGAGAGTGAAGCCCGCCAGGTAGAGCAAACCGTCGCGGCTGTCCACCGCGGCGAGCTGGTCGAGGCCGAAGATGTAAACCCCGATCTTCACCAGGCTGAAAACACCCGCCTTCACCACCGCTACCGCGTGGAGCAGCGCGCTGACCGGTGTGGGCGCGACCATCGCCGCGGGGAGCCAGCGGTGGAACGGCATGATCGCGGCCTTACCCACACCGAACACGAACAGCAGCAGCAATGCGGACAGCAAGCGAGGGTCTGTGTCCTGATCGAAAACGCCGCCCGGGGTGAATGACATGGAGCCTGCCGACCATGAGGTCAGGATGATCGCCGGTAAGAAGAAGACAATGGAGGTGGACAGCAGTACGCCGAGATACACACGGCCTCCGCGCCGCGCGCCGTCGGTACCGGCATGGGTTACGAGGGGCCAGGTGGAAAGGCTCAGTAACTCGTAGAACAGGAACAGCGTAAACAGGTTGCCCGCGTACGCCACGCCCATGACACAACCTATGGACAGCGCAAAGAACGCGTAGAAGCGCCCCTGATGTTCCTCGCCATGCCCGCGCATGTAGCCGACCGCGTAGACCACGGTGACGAACCAGAGCGAGCTGGCGACCAGGGCGAACAGTGCGCCGAGAGGTTCTACGGCCAGCTCGAGCCGCACACCCGGCAGGATGTCGCCGCTTTGCCACTGCGGTGGAGCGCCACTGTCGACGGCGCTATAGACCGCTAGACTGATCCCGAACAGCGCAAGGCTCGCGAGCAGCGAGACCGCCTCCCGGGCATCGGGCCTGTCCCGCAACAGCCAGATGCCGAGCATGGCCGCAGGCGCCACGGACAAACTGCCGAATAATAGCGGGCCGGCGCTCACGGCGGGGCTTCCTCTATCAGGACGTCGGCGGCACCGCCGGCGGCCTGCACCGGCAGGCGGGGATCCAGTCCGAAATACACGTTCGCCAGTGCGAGAACGAACGCGACGCACAACAGCGCCGGTGGCGCCTCGCTGCGGTTTGCAGTGTGCGCCTGGACCTCGGGCGAAGCCGGCGACAGGTAGACCGTCTCCACGACGCGCCAGACATACACCGCCGTGAGCAGGGAACCCGCCAGCAGCAGGAACGCCAGCAGCCACTGTTCGCGGTCGAGGGCGGCGACCACCAGGTACCACTTACTGACGAACCCGGCTGTGCCAGGCACGCCGATAAGGCTGAGCCCGCCCAGCACCAGGCACGCGCAGGTAAGCGGCATGCGCCCACCCAAACCGCGCAGGGCCTCGAATCGACTGCTGCCCAGCGAGTAGACGACAGCTGCCAGGGCCATGAACAGGGCGCCCTTCATCAGCGCGTGGTTGAACAGGTGAATCAGCGCAGCCTGCAGGCCAATCGCGGTGCCGATACCCACGCCCACGACCATATAGCCCACCTGGGCCAGGCTCGAGTACGCAAGGCCGCGCTTGAGATCCGACTCGAATATCGCCACCAGCGAAGCGGCCAGGATGGCAACCAGCCCGAGCAGTACGAATACGGTGGTCAGCGGCAGTGCCAGGTCGGAGAACTTGACCCGAAACACGGAAAAGCTCAGGCGGATCAGTACATACAGCGCCACCTTGGTCGCGGTCGCCGCCAGGAATACCGTCACCATGGACGGCGCCTGCGTGTAGGCTCCCGGCAGCCACTGGTGCAGGGGGAACAGCGCCAGCTTCAGGCAGACACCCACGACAATGAAGGCATAGGCCGCCAGGGCAGTGAGGGACTGGCCTACAGCCGGCAGCCGCTGCGCCAGGTCTGCCATGTTCAGCGTGCCCGTCAGCATGTAGATGAAACCGATACCGATCAGGATGAAGGTGGCGCCGATGGTGCCCATGATCAAGTAGTTGTAGGCCGCGACCAGCGCCCGGCGGTCACGCCCGGAGGCAACCAGCGCGTAGGTGGACAGTGACGAAATCTCGAGGAAGACAAACAAATTGAAGACGTCGCCGGTGGCGGCGATACCCAAAAGGCCCGTGAGGCAGAGGAGATAGGCCACAAGGAACGTTACGCGCCGCCGCTCGGACACCTCCGACCAGATGCTTGCCCGTCCGCCGAGGAGCACGACGCAGCCGATGCCGGAAACCAGCGACATGA
>JAWVYG010000182.1:0-5983 GCA_033722815.1 Halioglobus sp. | reverse complement strand
TCAGGGACCCGTGGTACGACAGCGCGCAACTGGTGCTGCTGAAGTTCGGCTCCGACTCCGAGCAGTGGCAGGCGATGTGTGAAACGACCGAGCTGCTGCTGGACTCGGTACAAAGCATGGAGAACGCCGACCCGGAACGCCGCGAGCATATCGTCACCGTGGTGACGCGCCTGTCCAAGGACCTGCGGCAGTGGCTGCTGAGCCTGCACCACGACACCGAGGCGGTAAACGAGGCAATGGCCAGGGTGGAGTCGGTACAGGTGAGCCTGCTGCGCAGGGAATCCGTCGAGATCGGCCGCATCCAACCGCTGCCCGTGACCGACGACACTTCCGTGCGCGAACAATCGGACCTGGTGATCGCCCTGAAGCCGGTCGTGGAGTGGCACTGGTTCGCAATCGATACGTTTTCCGAGGGCAGCGTGCGCATGCAGCTCGTGCTGAAAGACGAGTCCGAGCAGCGGCTGCTGTTTGCCAACATGGCCGGCATGAAGGTGGCGGACTACAGCTTCGCCCAGTTCGACCAGCTGATGATGAAAAAGCGCGTCACCGCCCTGCCCCACGGCGGCGGCTTCAGCCTGTGCCTGGCGGTGGCCGCAGGCGTCGATAGCACGGAAAAACTCGATGCACTGTACGCAGAGCTCGCGCTGCAGTCGGCAGGCGCGGATGATGTGTCCGATCTCGACGACATACTGCAGTACCAGGAAGACGATGTACCCAGGAAGGAGTCACTGGCCGATGTGCTCGAGAAGTTTTCGCGCGGCGAGTACGACGCCGCCGCGGCGAATGGATCGCCCACCAACGGCGGGGGCGCCGCAGCGGCCACCGGCGCGGGCCAGCGCGGGGAACTGTTGAGCGATGAGGAGATGCGCGGCCTGGAGTCGCTCATCGCGGAAGGTGAGCCGACCGCCCCGCGACCGCGACGCATCGACCCTGTCGAGGAGGACAACAGCGCCAGCAACGACGACATGAGCCTGCCCATGGGCATCTGGGTCGGCTTTCACGACGGCGACCAGCCCACCCAGGGCAAGCTCGCGGTGCACGACGCGGCGTCGGACACCTATATCTTCGTGGATCGCCAGGGCGGCAAGCTGCGTGAAATTCCCGGCTACCAGTTATCGGCGCTCATGAACCACGGGCTGGTCGTCATCATGCAGGCCAATCCCGTCGCCGACGCGGAATAGTCCCGCGGCGAGTACCGACCGCTTGAGCCCGTCCTCACCACTGGAACAGATCGAGGCAATCAAGTGCCTCAAGGCGCGCTACTTCCGTTGCATGGACAGCAAGGACTGGCAGGGGCTGGCCGACTGTTTCACCGAGGACCTGGTGGCGGACTTCCGCGCCGCCCCCGGCATGCTCTCGCAGGGACGCGACAACTACATGGCCGCCCTGCGCGAGGCCGTGGGCGATGCCCCCACCGTCCACCACGGGCACATGCCGGAGATTGAGCTGACCGGTGCGGATACGGCGCGGGGCATCTGGGCGATGGACGATATCGTGGAACTGCCGGGACTGTCGCTGCGGGGCTGGGGGCACTACCACGAGCGTTACCGGCGAGAGAGCGGCAGCTGGCGCATCTGCCATATCCGCCTGACGCGGATACGGCTATTAATCAACGGCGAGGAACAACCGCTAACGGCCGGTTGAAAAAGTCTCAGCCGAGTGCAAGTCACGGCGGGGACTGGCGAAAAAGCGGAGTGTACACGACAGTACATGAGCATTTTTCGCCAGTTCCCAACGCAGGATTGTGCCGGCTGAGGCTTTTTCAACCAGCCGTTAGTTTAGGAGGGGAGGCTCGTCGTGTTCACCGGGCGCCTCGATGACGGGGCCAAACGGGCCGGCGTCGCCGTCCCCGGTCTCCTGGTCGTAGCTGATCTGCAGTCGCACATTGCTGGCGGAATCGGCGCTGCGCAGGGCCTCCTGCTCGGTAATCAGGCCGCTCTGGTAGAGTTCGAACAGCGCGTAGTCGAAACTCTTCATGCCCAGGTTGTGGGACCTGTCCATCACGTCCTTCAGTGCACCCACGTCGCCGCGGGCGATCAGCTCCTGCACCTCGGGAGGACTCAGCAACAGCTCCACCGCCAGGCAGCGCTGGCCGTCGGTCGCCGGAACCAGCCGCTGGGCCGCGATACACTGCAGGTTCTGCGCCAGGTCCATGAGCAGCTGGGGTCGCTGGTATTCCGGGAACAGGTTGATGATCCGCTCCAGCGTCTGGCCGACGTTGGCCGACGGGAGCGTCGAGATGCACAGGTGGCCGGTCTCGGCCAGCGACAGGGCGTGCTCCATCGTCTCCCTGTCGCGAATCTCGCCGATGAACACCACATCGGGCGCCTGGCGCATGACATTCTTCAGGGCGCTGTGCCAGTTGCGCGTGTCCACGCCGACCTCTCGCTGGTTGACGATGGACTTCTTGTGGCTGTGCACGTACTCGACCGGGTCCTCGATGGTCACGATGTGGCCCCCGCTGTTGCTGTTGCGGTGGTCGATCAGTGCCGCCATCGACGTGGACTTACCCGAACCGGTGGGGCCGGCCACGAGGATCAGGCCACGCTTGCGCATCACCAGCTCGGCCAGCACGGCAGGCAGGCGCAGTGTCTCCCAGTCGGGAATGGCGGCGACGATGTTGCGCGCCACGATACCCACCTCGTTGCGCTGCATGAACATGTTGATGCGGAAGCGCCCGTAACCGGACACGGACAACGCGAGGTTCATATCCAGCTCGCGCTCGAACTCGGCGCGCTGGGTTTCATCCATGATCTCGTAGGCGATCTCGCGAATCTCCCCGGGCTGCAGTATCTCGTTGCCAATAGGGCGCAGCTGGCCCTCGAACATGGCGCAGGGCGGCGCGCCGGTGCTGAGGTACAGGTCGGAACCCTGCTCAGCGGACAGTATCTTCAGCCAGTTGGTGATCTTCACGGGCGCACTACCTCCGTTCACTGCGCCCTACTTTAGCAGCTTGAACCGGGCGAACAAGGGCGGGCGGCGGTTAAATGGGGTAAGGCCCGGCGCACGGCAGGCCCGCGGGACGCTGGCCAGTGCCGGGACGCGACCTTATACTGACCGGCCGTTTCGAGAGCAGCCCGGAGTTCGCTATGGAAACCACGCGCCCCACGCCCCTGGTCGAGGATATCGACAACACTCGCAGCAAGCTCGAGCACTGGCTGAGCGAGTACCGGGGACAGGCAATAACGATTCCGCAGCTGAGTATCCCCGAAGCCACGGGCATGTCCAATGTCACCCTGCTGTTCGATATCAACTGGGAGGAAGGCGGCGAGAGCCGCAGCGAACCCATTGTCGCCCGCCTGCAGCCGGAGATAGACAGGCCGGTATTCCCGGACTACGACCTGAGCCTGCAGTACGAGGTGATGGACGTCGTAGGCCGCAGCAGCGACATACCGGTACCGCAGCTGCGCGGCCTCGAGACCGATCGCTCGCTGCTGGGCGTGCAGTTCTACTTCATGAAGCGCACCGACGGGCGCATTCCCACCGACATGCCCCCCTACAACATGGACGGCTGGATGATGCACGAGACCAGCCTGGAACAGCGCCGCTCCCTGTGGCTCGCGGCGGTGGACACCATGGCGCGTTTCCACCGGCTCGACTACCGCGCGATGGGCTTCGACAAGCTGCACGTGGAGGGCAAGACGCCGCTGCAGCAGCAGCTCGACTACTGGCAGCACTACCACGACTGGGCGCTGGAGGGGACGCGGCACGCGACCTGCCAGCGCGCCCTGGACTGGCTGTACGCCAACCAGCCGCAGGACGAGCCGACGGTGCTGTGCTGGGGCGATTCAAGGCTCGGCAATATCATCTTCAAGGACAGCCTGGACGATGTCGCCGCGGTGCTGGACTGGGAGATGGCCGTACTGGGCAACCCGGTGCAGGACCTGGCGTGGTTCAACTACATGGATTCGACCTTCGCCGACGGGCTGGGCATGCCGCGCCTGGAGGGGCTGCCCGCCTACGACGAGACCGTGACCCGCTGGGAGGAGGCGTCCGGATTCTCGGCGCGCGACTATGACTACTACACCCTGTTCGCGGGTATGCGCTACGGACTGATCCTGTCGCGCATCATGCTCGCCACCGGCCAGGACAGTGAAGTACAGGGCAATTTTGCGGTGCAGCTGCTGCAAAAGCACCTGGAGGGGGCAGGCGCCTGACGCGCCGCGGGTCTGCTGTACTCCGCCGGAAATGGCCTATACACTGGCCCCGGTTGGCGTAACCAGCCGCCCGACTGCGCCCCGTAGCGCCACCCCAGCTTGAGGAGCATCCCTTGTCTTCCCGATCGCCGAACGCATTGCAGGCCCTCACCCGGCCGGAGGTACTGTCGGCGCTGGGCAACATCAATCGCGGCATCGAGAAGGAAAGCCTGCGCATCACCCCCGAGGGGCGCCTGGCCCAGACCCCGCATCCCGAACAGCTCGGCTCTGCCCTGACCCACGCCTCGATCACCACCGACTACTCCGAAGCGCTGCTCGAGTTCATCACCCCCGTGCGCCAGTCCATCGACGCCAGCATGAACGACCTGGAGGACATTCACAGCTTCGTCTACCAGAAACTGCACGACGAGATGCTCTGGTGCACGAGCATGCCCTGCATCGTCAGCGGCGACCAGGGCATACCCGTGGCGCATTATGGCAGCTCCAATGTCGCGCGCATGAAGACCGTGTACCGCTACGGGCTGGGGCACCGCTACGGCCGGTTGATGCAGGCGATTGCCGGTATCCATTTCAACTGGTCGATGCCCGCGGCATTCTGGGAGCAGGCATGGCGTGAGGACGGGAGCCGCGGGAGTCTGCAGGACTACATCAGCGAACGCTATCTCGGCCTGATCCGCAACTTCCGCCGCCTGTCCTGGCTGCTGGTGTACCTGTTCGGCGCATCGCCGGCCGTCTGCTCCACGTTCCTGCGCGGCCGCGAAGGCCACAGCCTGCAGGCGTTCGATGACGAGGGCAAGAGCCTCTACCTGCCCCACGCCACGTCCCTGCGCATGGGCGACCTGGGTTACAACAGCGAGGCGCAGAAGGGCCTGAACATCTGTTACAACTCGCTGGAAAACTATGTCGACACACTGCGCAGCGCGATCATGCAGCCCCACGCCGCGTACTCGGGCATACCCGCCGGTGAGAACGGCGACTACCAGCAGCTGAACGACAGCCTGCTGCAGATCGAGAACGAATTCTACAGCCCGATACGCCCCAAGCGCGTCGCCCGCTCCGGCGAGACCGCGCTGAATGCGCTGGTGCGCGGCGGCATCGAGTACATCGAGGTGCGCTGCGTGGATGTCAGCCCGTTCACCGCCGTGGGCCTGGACGCACGGCAGGTGCGCTTTCTCGATACCTTCCTGCTCTACTGCCTGCTGCAGGACAGCCCGGCGTGCGACGACCGGGAGCAGGCCGAGGTAGCCGGCAACCTGGAAGCCGTAGTCAACCGCGGCCGCGAGCCCGGGCTGCAACTCGCCCGCGACGGCGCTCCCGTTGCCCTCGCCGACTGGGCTGACGAGCTGTTGCGCCAGATGCAGCCGGTCGCCGAGGCCTTCGATCGCGCCAACGACAGCACGGACTACGCGGCCAGCCTGCGCGAGCAGGGCGCCCGGGTGGCCGATGCGCAGCTCACGCCCTCTGCACGCATCCTGCAGGAAATGCGCGACCGCGACCTGCCCTTCTTCCGCCTCGCGATGGAGTACAGCGAGCGCTGGGCCGCCCATTTCCGCGCGCGCGAGCTGGCACCGGAGGTGCTCGCCGCCTTCGAACAGGAGACGGAGCGCTCACACGCGGCACAGGCGCAGCTGGAAGCGGATGAGTCGACCACGTTTGAATCGCACCTGCAGGCCTACTTCGCCCAGTACGAGGCCCTGCGCACCGCGGTCTGACGCGGTACCCGCGGGCCTGACACGCGTGAACTTCCTCGCCCATTTCCACCTGGCATGGCCCGACGAGGACCTGATCGCAGGCGGTCTTGAGGGCGATTACTACAAGGGCCCACT
>JAWVYG010000181.1:0-5996 GCA_033722815.1 Halioglobus sp. | reverse complement strand
GGCGGCGCAGCTGGCGGCCCTGCTGCTGGCGGCCGCGCCGGGAGACAGGGTGCTGGACGCCTGCGCCGCGCCCGGGGGCAAGGCCTGCCACATCCTCGAACTGCAGCCGCAACTGGCGCAACTGGTGGCCATGGACAGCGACGCGCAGCGCCTGCAGCGGGTGGAAGAAAATCTCGAGCGCCTGCAGCTGCCCGCCGCGCTGGTGTGTGCCGATGCGGCGCAACCGCCGCCGGCGCTGGCGCAGGAGCCGTTCGATCACATCCTGGTGGATGCACCCTGTTCCGCCGCCGGCGTCATCCGTCGCCACCCCGATATCAAGCTGCTGCGGCGGCACGACGACATCGACCGCTTCGCGGCACTGCAGCTGGCTATCATGGAGGCCTTGTGGCCGCTGCTGCGCCCGGGCGGCACCCTGCTCTACGCCACCTGTTCCGTGCTGCGCCAGGAGAACAGTGACGTCGTGGCGCGCTGCCTGCAGGTGCTGCCGGGCTGCAGCGTCGAGCGCATCGACGCGCACTGGGGCGAAGCCGTCGAACACGGTCGCCAGCTGCTGCCCACCGAGGGAGAACACGACGGCCTGTTCTACGCGCGGCTGCGCAAGGCCCACTGACAGTTGTGCACTATTTCGCGCCCCGCGCACTTACAATCCGTAAGGCTTTTCTTTATCGTTCACCTACACGCCAAGCCCGCACACAGACATAAGCTCACCGAGCAATGAAGATCATTATCCTCGGCGCTGGACAGGTAGGCGGCGCCCTCGCCGAGCACCTGGCTAACGAACAGAATGACATCACCGTCGTCGACATCGACGGCGAAAAGCTGCGCGCACTGCAGGACCGCCTGGACATAGGGACCGTCGTTGGCGGCGCGTCCCACCCGAATATCCTCGAGAAAGCCGGCGCGGCCGACGCCGACATGCTGATCGCCGTGACCAACAGCGACGAAATCAACATGATGGCCTGCCAGGTCGCGCACTCGCTGTTCGGCACCACCAAGAAGATCTCGCGCGTGCGCTCGCCGAGCTACCTGAAAGAGCAGGAGCGGCTGTTCAGCCGCGAGCATATCCCGGTGGACGTGATCATCGGCCCGGAGCAGCTGGTGACGAAAGCCATAGGGCGCCTCATCTCCAACCCCGGCGCGCTGCAGGTGCTGGATTTCGCCGGCGGCCTGGTGCAACTGGTGGCGGTGCGCGCCATCTACGGCGGGCCCATCGTCGGGCACGAACTGCACGAGATTCGCCAGCACATGCCCAAGGTCGACACGCGGGTCGCCGCGATCTTTCGCCAGGACCGCCCCATCATCCCGGAGGGCAACACCGTGGTGGAGGCGGAGGACGAGGTGTTCTTCATCGCCGCGAAGGAGAACATCCGCAAGGTCACCGCGGAGCTGCGCAAGCTGGACAAGCCCTACAAGCGCGTCATGATCGCCGGCGGCGGCAACATCGGCGCCACCCTGGCGCAGAGCCTCGAGGGCCAGTACCAGGTGAAGCTGATCGAGATGTCGTACAGTCGCTGCCGCGTGCTGTCGGAACGGCTCAAGCACTGCATCGTGCTCAACGGCAGCGCCTCGGAGCCGCAGCTGCTGTACGCGGAAAACATCGAATCGACCGACGTGTTCTGCGCGCTGACCAACAACGACGAATCCAACATCATGATGTCCATGCTGGCCAAGCGCATGGGCGCGAAAAAAGTGATAACCCTGATCACCAACCCTGCCTACGCCGAGATGGTGGGCGAGGAAATCGACATCGCCATCTCGCCGCAGCAGATCACCATCGGCAGCCTGCTCACCCACGTGCGGCGCGGCGACATCAACAACGTGCACTCACTGCGCCGCGGCGCCGCGGAGGCGATCGAGGTGACCGCACACGGCGACACCTATTCCTCCAAGGTGGTGGGCCGGCGGCTGGACGAGATATCACTGCCCGAGGGCGTGACGATCGGGGCTATCGTGCGCGGCACGCAGGTGCTGATAGCCCACAGCGATGTCGTGATCGAGGAAAACGACCACGTCATCCTGTTCCTCGTGGACCGCAACAAGATCAAGGCGGTGGAGAAGCTGTTCGCGGTCGGCATCGGGTTCTTCTCCTAGGCCCCGCCGATGCGATTCTCCGTACAGTTCAGAATCCTCGGCATCCTGCTGATGATTTTCTCGAGCACGATGGTCGGGCCACTGCTGCTCGCGCTGCTGGAGGAGGATCACACCATCGAGGGCTTCCTCTCTGCCCTCGGCATCACCTTCTTCGCCGGCTTCGCCCTGTGGCTGCCGTTCAAGAACGCGCGCCACGACCTGCGCATACGCGACGGCTTCCTGATCACCTCGCTGTTCTGGACCGTACTGGGACTGTTCGGCTCCCTGCCCTTCGCGCTGACCGACACGCTCGACCTGACGCCGGTAGAGGCGGTGTTCGAATCCATCTCCGGGCTCACCACCACCGGCGCCACGGTGATCAGCGGGCTGGACGGGCTGCCCAAATCGATCCTCATCTACCGCCAGCTGCTGCAGTGGATCGGCGGCATCGGCATCATCGTGGTGGCCGTGGCGGTACTGCCGATGCTGGGCATCGGCGGCATGCAGCTGTACAAGGCGGAAACGCCGGGACCGTCCAAGGACACCAAGCTCACCCCGCGCATCACGGAGACGGCCAAGGCGCTGGCCACCGTCTATCTCGCCCTGACGGTCGCCTGCGCGCTGGCCTACTACATCGCCGGCATGTCGGGCTTCGACGCGGTGGCGCACGCTTTCTCCACCGTCGCGATCGGCGGCTTCTCCACCCACGACGCCAGCATGGGATACTTCGAGAGCGACGCCATCCTTATGGTGTGCAGCGTGTTCATGGTGATCGCCGCCATCAACTTCGGCCTGCACTTCACCGCCTGGCGCCAGATCGCCTCACCGCGGCGGCGGCGCACGTTCCTGCGCACCTACACGCGCGACTCCGAGACCAAGTTCTTCGCCAGCGTCCTGTGCATCTGCATCGCCCTCACCTGCCTGTACCTGTTCGCCAGCAACACGCTGCCGGCCGGCGACAGCGTCATCCACGGGATCTTCCAGGCCATCTCGATAACCACCACGACAGGTTTCGCCACGCAGGATTTTGCGGCCTGGCCGGGCTTCCTGCCGGTGATGCTGCTCATCGCCTCCTTCATGGGCGGCTGCGTGGGATCCACCGGCGGCGGCATGAAGGCAATGCGCGTGATGCTGATCTACAAGCAGGGCGTGCGTGAACTGAAACAGCTGGTCCACCCGAACGCGGTGATCCCGCTGAAAGTGGGGCGCACCCGCGTCGAGGCGTCCGTGGTGAGCGCGGTGTGGAGTTTCTTCGCCGTCTACAGCACCTGCTTCCTCATCATCATGCTGCTGCTGATGGCCACGGGGCTGGACTTCCTCACCGCCTTCAGCGCGGTGGCCGCGTCACTGAACAACCTCGGCCCGGGACTCGGCGACGTGGCGGCGAACTACGGCGCCATCAACGAGACCGCCAAGGCCCTCCTGTGCTTCACCATGCTGCTGGGGCGCCTCGAGGTCTTCACCCTGCTGGTCCTGTTCACCCCGATCTTCTGGCGGCTGTGAGTTTATTTCACTAGTGAAGAGTTGGGCGCTGAGTGTTTAAATGTATGCGGCTAAGCCATCGGGCCCGACCGTGACAGGCGTTTTCAGTCGCTCCACGATATTCGCTTGGTGAAAACGCCGGTCACGCCCGGACCCGTAGTTTCGGCAATCTCCCCTTTACCCCCCTTCTTCTCAAGGGGCGCCGTTCATCTATCTGGGATTAAAGCCTCAAAAGGCGGGCTGCCCAAAAAACCAGATGCATCCCATTCTCACCGGATTCAGCGGCAGTACCGGAGGTATTAACGCGAGAACTGAGTCCAGGGCCCGGGCGCCAGACTGCTTTTCACAAAGCGAATATCGTGGAGCGACTGAAAAGCAGTCTGGCGTCCGGGCCCGTTTACATTCACAGCTCTGGTTTCTAGACGTGTACTAGACGCCAGGGTGAAAGGACTGCTCTATTTCAAGCCCCGGTGGCGGCGCACGGTTTCGTAGGCGCCCTGGATATCCTGCACGCGTTCGGTCGCCAGCTTGATCATGTCCTCCGGTACGCCCTTCGCGATCAGCTTGTCCGGGTGGTTCTCGCTCATCAGTTTGCGGTAGGCGCGCTTCAGGTCGCGGTCGCTGACGGTGGCGTCGACACCGAGCACGCCGTAGGCATCCGCCAGGTGCGCATCGGGTGAGGCGGCCCGCGGGCCGGTGCCATGGAACTGCTCTCCTGCCCGCGCCATGTTCAACAGCGCTTCCAGCTGCATCGCGCCGATACCCATGAGCCCGGCGATGCGCACCAGGGCGGAGTGCTCAGCCGGTTCCAGCGTGCCGTCCGCCAGGGCGAGGGAAATCAGGAACACCAGCAGCGCCTGCTGCAACTGCCGCTGGCGCCCGCTGGAAGACAGGAAGTCGGCGACCACCGGCTCGGGCTCGAAATCCGCGGCGGCACCGCGGCGAAACAGGTCGATGGCGCGCTGGCGCTGCGTGGCGTCCAGGCCCATCTGCACAAACATCTGCTCCGTGTGGGCGATCTCCTGTTCCGACACGCGGCCGTCGACCTTGCCGAGGTAACCGCTGAGCAGGAAGGTTGTCTCGAAGAAACTCTCGCGGATGCGCTGCAGGTTTTCCGGCGAGGCGAAGCCGAAGGCGTTTTCCAGCGCGCGGTCGAAGAAGTGCCCGACCAGCAGGCCCAGCAGCAGGCCGATGATGCCGCCGGTGAGCAGACCGATGCCGCCCGCGATAATTTTACCGAAGTAGATTTTCAAGCTGACTCCCCCGACCCGTGATTCGCCCCGGCGCGCTTGAGGTAGAGTGCCGCACTGTCGAACTCGAACACGACCTCGTCGTCCTGGTTGCGCACCTGGTTGAGGAATACCAGGATTCCCGCGTCCGGGCGCGACGCGGATTCGCGCTTCTCCTTCACCCGGGTGGTGGAGGTCAGTACATCGCCCGGTCGCGCAGGCAGGCGCAGGCGCATGTTGTCGAAGCCCAGCGCGCTGACCGCGGCTGTGCGCTCGGCGGCGTCCACCTGCGGATTATTCCAGACGCCTATGGCGATGGCGAACAGGTGGGTGGACGAGGCGACCAGCCCCCCGAAGGGCGTGTTGCGGGCCACCTCGGCGTCCACGTGGAACGGCTGCGAGTCCCAGCGGGTACCGAATTCGACGATTTCCTGTTCGGTGACCCGGTGCGACTTCGGCGAGTGCTGCACCTGGCCGACCTCAAAATCGTCAAAATATTTCACGCGGCCTCCCCGCCTTGGTCGCAGCGTTGGCCGCTGCGCGCTGCGGCAACCGCCCGGGTGAATGGGAAAAGGCGCCTGCTGCAGGCGCGGGCGCATATTATGCGCAGAAAAGAGCCTGTATAATACCGGCCTTTTTTGCGGGCACCGAACGGGCACACACTTGGCCACCGAAGACGACACTCTACTGACTTTCCAGGAACTCATCCTGCGCCTGCAGCAATTCTGGGCGGACAAGGGCTGCGTGGTGCTGCAACCACTGGACATGGAAGTGGGCGCCGGCACGTTCCACCCGGCCACCTTCCTGCGCGCGGTCGGCCCGGAAAACTGGAACGCCGCCTACGTGCAGCCGTCGCGCCGCCCCACCGACGGCCGCTACGGTGAGAACCCCAACCGCCTGCAGCACTACTACCAGTTCCAGGTGGTGATGAAGCCCTCCCCCGCCGAACTCCAGGAGCTCTACCTGGGCTCGCTCAAGCGTCTGGGGCTCGACCCGCTGGTCCATGATATCCGTTTCGTCGAGGACAACTGGGAGTCACCGACCCTGGGCGCCTGGGGTCTTGGATGGGAGGTCTGGCTGAATGGCATGGAGGTCACCCAGTTCACCTACTTCCAACAGGCCGGCGGCTTGGAGTGCCGGCCGGTAATGGGAGAAATAACCTATGGGCTTGAACGGCTGGCCATGTATCTGCAAAACGTAGACAGTATTTTCGAT
>JAWVYG010000180.1:0-6007 GCA_033722815.1 Halioglobus sp. | reverse complement strand
TTGCGCAGGCGCTTCACCTTACCGGCATTGCCCGCGCTGAACAGGTAGTAGCTGTCGCCGTCCGGGGCGAACCAGACTGGTGTCTGCACCCAGTCGCCCGATCGCTTGCGCGTGGCGAAACTGATGTAATTGCCGCCTTCCAGGAACTCCCTGTCCGCGTCTGCCATAGAATTCTCCGTCACTTTGCACTGGCCGCTGCTATCATTAAATCCTCTTTCACCGGGGCCCACAATAGGGCTGTAACCCACTGCCAGGAGCCACCTGCCCATGACCAGTTTTGACGCGAACTCGACCACCGACGAGGTAATAGCCGGGATTTCACTGCGGGGTAAACGGGCGCTGGTCACCGGCGCGTCCTCGGGCCTGGGCGTGGAGACCGTGCGAGTGCTGGCCGCCGCGGGTGCGCAGGTGGTCATGTCGGCCCGGGACGAGGCCAAGCTGGCTGCGGCGCGCGAGCAGATACTGGCGTCCGAGCCCGGTGCGACGCTCGACCTGCTGGTCATGGACCTCGCCGACCTGGACAGCGTTCGTGCCGGCGCCGGGACGGCGGTCGCAAACTACCCCGAGATTAACCTGCTGGTCAACAATGCCGGCGTCATGGCCTGCCCCCTGATGCGCACGGCGCAGGGCTTCGAGATGCAGTTTGGCACCAATCACCTGGGCCATTTCCTGTTTACCTGCCTGTTGGCGCCGGCACTGGTTGCCGGTGCGCCGGGGCGCGTGGTCAATCTCAGCTCGGGCGGGCACAAGTTTGCCGATGTCAATTTCGACGACCCGAACTACGAGTCGCGCGAGTACAACAAGTGGCAGGCCTATGGCGAGTCGAAGACGGCCAACGCGCTGTTCACCGTCGGGCTGGATGCCCGGCTCGGGAAGGCCGGCGTGCGTTCCTTTGCGGTGCATCCCGGCGTCATCATGACTGAACTCAGTCGCCACATGGAAGAGGCAGACTTTGCCGACCTGCAGAACAACCGTCCCGCCGGGGAGGAACTCGTGTTCAAGAGCGTGGAGCAGGGCGCCGCCACTTCCATCTGGGCCGCCACCTCGCCCGAGCTGGAGGGTCGCGGCGGGATCTACCTGGAAGACTGCCAGGTTGCCGCGCCGGCCGTGGCCGGCAGCAGCAAGGGTGTCGAGTCGTACGCACTGGACGCCGCGGCGGCCGATCGTCTGTGGGCGCTGTCGGAGAAGCTCGTCGGGCAGGCGTTCGATCTGGGCGGTTGACCGTACGCGGGCCGCCCGCGCCGGGATTGCTGTTGGCTGCAGGGGGCCGCACTGGCGCGATCGCCCGGCAGCCTGCCGGTACGGCCGCGGGTCGCAATGCCGCTAGCGGCCTCGCGGGCTCTTCGGTATGCTGCGCCGCAGGTTGTCATTGGGGCGGGCCGCTTTTGACCATGAGCGAAATGTATTCAGTTGCCGCACTGTTGCGCGGCGAGGCCGCAACCGGAACCAGCGTCACGGTGCGCGGCTGGCTGCGCAGCAAGCGGGACTCGAAGGCGGGTATCTCATTTCTGGCGGTGCACGATGGTTCGGCGTTCGATGCGCTGCAGGCGGTCGTTCCCGACACACTGGACAACTACGAGTCCGAGGTATTGCACCTGTCGACTGGCTGCGCCGTTAGCGTGACCGGGGAACTCGTCGAGTCGCAGGGTAAGGGACAGAGCGTTGAAATCCAGGCCCGGGATGTCGAGGTGGTGGGCTGGGTGGATGACCCGGAAAGCTATCCCGTCGCGAAAAAGCGCCACACCTTCGAATACCTGCGAACCCAGGCCCACCTGCGCCCCCGCACCAATACCTTCGGCGCGATCACCCGGGTGCGCACAACGCTGGCCAATGCCATTCACAATTATTTCTACTCGCGCGGCTTCCACTGGATCAATACGCCCATCATTACCGGCAGTGACTGCGAGGGAGCAGGGGAGCTGTTTCGGGTCAGCACGCTGGACCTGGCCAACCTGCCGCGGGCGCAGTCGGGCGACGTGGATTTCCAGCAGGACTTCTTTTCCACCGAGTCCTTTCTCACCGTATCCGGCCAGCTCGAAGTCGAGGCCTATTGCCTGGCGATGAGCAAGGTATACACCTTCGGTCCCACCTTCCGCGCCGAGAATTCCAACACCAGCCGGCACCTTGCCGAGTTCTGGATGGTTGAGCCCGAAATCGCGTTCGCTGATCTCGACGACGACGCCGCACTCGCCGAGGACCTGCTGCGCCATGTGCTGGCGGCTGTGCTCGAGGAGTGTGAGGACGACATGGCCTTCTTCAGGCAGCGTATCGACGAGGGCGTTATCGATCGCCTGCGCGGTGTGATTGACAACAGCTTCGAGCGGCTGGACTACACCGAGGTGATCAGGATCCTGGAAAACTCGGGGGAGTCATTCGAGTACCCGGTTGCATGGGGCGTCGACCTGGCGTCGGAGCACGAGCGCTACCTGACGGAGAAGCACGTGGGCCGGCCTGTCGTGGTCACCGACTACCCGCGGGACATCAAGGCGTTCTATATGCGCCTGAATGACGATGGCAAGACGGTCGCGGCCATGGATGTACTGGCCCCGGGAATCGGCGAGATCATTGGCGGCAGCCAGCGCGAGGAGCGGCTGGACGTTCTGGAGTCGCGCATGGACGACCACCTGCTCGAGGACCTCTGGTGGTACCGGGACCTGCGCCGCTACGGCACGGTCCCGCACGCGGGATTCGGCCTCGGCTTCGAGCGCCTGCTGAACTATGTGACGGGTATGGAGAACGTGCGCGACGCCATTCCCTTCCCGCGCACGCCGGGCCACGCCGACTTCTGACGGCCATGTAGGGCGGTCGGGGCGCCTCGAGCTCCCCTACATGTGCTTTTTCGTACCCCAAACGGGGTCTTTTTGCCACCTGCAGCCCATTTTCGGCCAAAAAATCACCCAATGGACGTCGGCGCGAGGGGCCAACTCGGTCATACTGAAGCCGGGTTACATAATAACAGTGCGTCAGCAC
The DNA here is from genome assembly GCA_033722815.1 of Halioglobus sp. Lineage (GTDB taxonomy): Bacteria > Pseudomonadota > Gammaproteobacteria > Pseudomonadales > Halieaceae > Marimicrobium. The sequence continues at coordinate 3,037 of JAWVYG010000180.1, read as the reverse complement.
CCGGAGGCCCCCGATGCGATTCAACTGCCCCCCGAGCGACAGCGATCCCGTTAGCGAGATGGCCATCGTCGATACCTTCACGCGCCTGATCTTCGGCGACGAGGCGGAGTTCAGTATCCGTGAGCAGTCCATCATCCAGGCGTTTCGCAGTGTGGATGCCAATGTGCTGATGGACAGCTACGGGGAAATGGGCGAATACCTGCGCAACCTGGGCGTCAGCGAGATGATTCACCTGGTGTCGAGAATTCGCCAGCACCTGGAGGAGCAGGCGCTGGCGGCTCTGTGCGACATGGCACAGGGTGATCACCGCGACGGTAAATCGGCGCGGCGGCGGCACGGGCGCTAGGCCTCCGGCGGGTCGGCCTCCTGGCTCTTCGGTACCTTGGGGGGCTTTAGCGCCGTGCCCGGCATCGGCTTGAACAGGGCCAGCCACTGCTGATCGCTATCCGCACCCAGGTACTGCACCTCGACCGGCTGATCCAGGGCGAAGCGCCTGGTGGTGCTGGTCAGGCTCGCGGTCCACTTGTCGTAACTGAACTTCTCCTCGTCCTTGCGCAGGTCCACGAAACCCTCCAGCCCGTTGTCCTCGAGGCGGACGTTGAACCCGCTGCTGGTGACATAGGTCACGCGAGCGTCGAAAGACGTCTGCTGCTGCGCGAGCTTCGCGAGGTACCTGCTGGCCAGCCAGCGCTCGGCTTCCAGCGTGGCGCTGCGTGAGTCGGCGATGCGCTGTGCCACCTGCGCCAGCGTCTGCGCTGAAACCAGCGAGCCCGGGCCGCCGCGCAGCAGGGACTTGATCTGGCTGTGCGCGAGGAAGTCCACGTACTTGCGCAGCGGCGACGTGCAGTTGGTATAGCACTCCAGCGCCATGCCCATGTGCACGCCGGATTCAGTGCTGAGCTCGGCGCGCGTCAGCAGGCGATTGATCATGCCGCGCAACGGCAGGTCGTGGCCCGCTTCCGTCAGGCCGCGCAATATCGAGCGATAGCCCGACAGCGAGGTGGGGTCGGCCTGCGCCAGTTCCGGCGCATACAGCTGCAGGAACTTCTTCAACTCATCGAGGCGATCGCTGCGAAAGCCTGCGTGGGTGACGTAGGGGCCTGTTGCCTTGTGCGCCTCGAGGAAACGCGCCGCCGAGCGATTGGCCGCGACCATGCACTCCTCGACCAGCTTTTGTGACACCAGCTTCTCGAAACGCTCGACACTCTCGATCTGCCTGTCGTCGCCGAGTATCCAGCGATACTCCTTGCGCTCCTCCATCACCAGCTTGTTTTCTTCGCGGTGGGTGCGCAGCGCCCGGTAGACCTGGTAGAGGGCCTCCAGCGGGGTCGCGTGACTCATCAGCTCGTCGTACTGGCCGTTGAGGTAGCGGTCTACCGCGTAGTAGGACAACTTCGCCCGCGAGCGAATGGTCGCCTCGATAAACTCGAAATCGCCCACCTCGCCGCTGTCGTTGACGGAGATCTTGCAGACCAGGGCGGGCCGGTCCTGGCCCTCGGTCAGCGCGCAGGTATCCTGCGACAACTGTTCCGGCAGCATCGGGATCACGTCGCCGTGGAAATAGACCGAAGTCGCCCTGGACGCCACCTCCTCGTGCAGGTGCGACTGTGGGTCGATGTAGGCCGTGGGGTCGGCGATGGCAACGAACAGGGTCCATCCATCCTGGCTGATCTCGGCGTACAGTGCATCGTCGATGTCCTGTGTCTTGGCCGTGTCGATGGATACGAACTCCAGGTCGGTGAGGTCCCGGCGCCGGTCGGTCTCAACCGGTTTTTGCTGCGCCAGCAGGTCTTCGAGTTCCTTCCTGCTCGCGCTGCTCCACTGGGCGCTCAGGCCGTACTTGGCCATGCAGTAGGCGTTCTCCAGCCCCGGCGTCTGTTCGTCGCCGATGATGGTGAGAATCTTGGCCTGGGGCCGCCCGTCCTTGATCGGGTGCCGCAGTACGGCGCAACTGACGTAGTCTCCCTCCTTGACGCCGTTGCGGGCGTGCGGTGGGATGAACAGCCAGCGGCTGAGCTGTGGCAGGTCCGGCTGTACGAACAGCGCCTTGCCCTTGCGCACGCAGCGCCCGGTGAAGTTGTCCAGCGGGCTGTCGAGGAGTTTCTCGATATCGGCGATGGTCTTGTTGTCCTTCGCCGGCCGTATGCAGACGCGCACGCGGTCGTCCGGGAACGCCTTGAGCATCTCCTGGGGCGGGATAAATATCTCCCTGCCGTCGTCGAGAACTGCAAACCCATAGCGCGCCTGGGTACCCTTTACCACGGCGTCGGCGCGCTCCTTCTGGGCCTCCATCTGCGACTTGAGGCCTTGCAGCTGGGACAGGGACTCTTGGTTGAGCATGGTTGGGATTTCGCTGATTTAAGCCCCTCATCGTAACGGAATTCCCGACGCCTGTCAGTGAGTCGCCGATGAAAACAGTTATCCGTGGTAGATTTTCCGGTCGCCATTGACAGGCGCGCGCCGCGGTGCGGATAATCGTGAAAAAGTACAGTCGGGACGTGTTTTGAAGTATTCGTTCGCGCGGGGCGGAGTCGTTTGAGTCCGGCCGGCGCGCTACCTACGCATTCCTGTGCGGCGCCAGCAGAGCCTCCATGGCCCGGGCGCGCCGCGCGCCTCGCCCCCCGACATGTCAACCCAGGTTACCTTTCCGTCAACACTGACCCGACCCCTGCCGTCGGCCCACCCGTACCGCACCAGTTCAACGCCAATTCGTCACTGAGGATGAATCCATGGACTCAGGCTCTACCCTGCGTGTAGAAAAAACCACTCACCTGAAACCTGTAACGAGGAAAACCTACGTCCTGGACACGAATGTCCTGCTCCACGATCCCACCGCCGTCACCGCGTTCAAGCAACACCACGTTGTTATACCCATGACCGTCCTGGAGGAACTGGACCATATCAAGGACCGCCGCGACAAGTCGGTCAGTCGCGAGGCCCGCATAGCGATACAGATGATCGACAAGGTGGTCGACACCGCGTCACCCCAGGAAATCCAGGAGGGTGTGGAAGTGCCGGGATCACAGGTAGATCGCTT
>JAWVYG010000179.1:0-6017 GCA_033722815.1 Halioglobus sp. | reverse complement strand
GCGCGCGGTCAACCGGCAAATGGCACACTTTTACGCGCCCAGGAGGACCTGCCGCGGCTGTGGATGGCTCAGGAAGTCCCGCGGGCTGGCGCTGAACCCGTACGCCCCTGACTGGAAAACCGCGATGAGGTCGCCCGGTTCGGCACGGGGCAGTTGCACCTGGTGCCCGAGAATATCCAGCGGGGTACACAGCGGTCCCACCACGTTCACCGTCTCCAGGGACGGCTCGTCCATGCGGTTGGCCACCGCCAGCGGGTAGTTCTTGCGGATGACCTGGCCAAAGTTGCCCGAGGCGGCAAGGTGGTGGTGCAGGCCGCCGTTGGTGACCAGGAAGGTCTCTCCGCGCGATTCCTTGCGGTCGATGATCTCACAGATGTACACGCCCGCCTCGGCGGTGAGGTAGCGCCCCAGTTCCATGACGACCCGGGCGTCGGGCAGGCGCGTCCGGGCTTCGCCTACCAGGCTCGCCAGGTTGGCGCCAATGGGTGCCAGATCAAGGCGCTGTTCTCCCGGGAAGTAGGGCACGCCGAACCCGCCGCCGATATTCAGCGAGCGCACTGGCCCCGGCGCGTGCTTGGCCAGCTCATAAGCCAGCTCGAAGGTCAGCGTCTGGGTCTGCGCTACCGCGTCGTGCCGCAGGTTCTGCGAGCCGCTGTAGATGTGGAAGCCGACAAAGTCGAGCCGTGGATCTTCCATGGACCGCAACATGTCGGGCACCCGTTCAGCATCCACCCCGAAGGGTTTCGGGCCGCTGCCCATCTTCATCCCCGCGGACTTCAACTCGAAGGCGGGGTTGACGCGCACCGCGACAGACGCGCGGCGGTCCATGTTATCGGCCACGCCGATGATCCTCTGCAGCTCACGCTCCGACTCGACATTGAGGGTGACGCCGCTGGCCACGGCCAACTGCAGGTCTTCCTCCGACTTTCCCGGGCCCGCGAAGCTGATCGCGTCCGGCGCGGCCCCCGCGGCCAGGGCGATGCGCAGTTCCCCCGCGGAGGCGACGTCGAGACCGTCGACAGCGCGCGCGAGGTGGTCGACTACCTCCTGCATGGGGTTGGCCTTGATGGCGTAGTGCACGTGGACGGCGTCTGGCAGCGCATTGCGCAGTGACTGTACGCGCTCGTCCATTACCCGGCTGTCGTAGGCGAAGAAGGGCCCGCCGCCCAGCGACTGTGCAATCTCCGTCACCGCCTGGCCGCCCACCTGCAGGCAGCCGTCCGCAACGGGGAACTGGTCCATGGCAACGTGTGCAGGGGCGCTGTCCGCTGTACTCATGTGGCGTCCGCCTCGAAGAAATCGTGGTAGGTGGCCCGCAGGCCGCTGCGGTCGACCTTGCCGTTCTGGTTGAGCGGCAGCTCTTCCAGGCAGAGGATGGCCGCGGGTGTCATGTAGTTCGGCAGTTCCAGGCGGAACTGGGCCTTGAGGGCCGTTTCGAGATCGCCGTCGCGGCACTCCGGCGCGGCGCAGACGAGCAGCAGTATGGCCTGTCCCAGCTCGGCGTGGGCCAGCCCCAGGGCGACGGCCTGCTGCACCGCCACGTGACCCAGCGCAACCTCCTCCACTTCGGTGGGGCTCACGCGGTAACCGGACGTCTTGATCAGGTCATCGCGGCGGCCAACGAAGTACAGGAAGCCATCCTCGTCCTTGCGCACCAGGTCGCCGGACCACACCGCCAGCTCGTCGGTGGGCAGGCCTGCGATTCGTGTCGGCGGCGGGCGGAAATGGCGCGCGGTTTTTTTCGGATCGCGCCAGTAGCCCATGCTGACCAGCGCTCCGCGGTGTACCAGCTCGCCGGTTTCGCCGGGCGCGCACTCCACGCCCTCATCGTTGACCACCAGGATCTCGGCATTGGGAATCGCCTTGCCGATAGAGTCGGGCCGGGTATCGATTTCCTCCGGGGGCAGGTAGGTAGAGCGAAACGCCTCGGTCAGTCCGTACATGAGGTAGATATCGGTGTCTGGCAGGGCCCGTTGCAGCGCCCGGGTAGTTGCCTCCGGCATGGCGCCCCCCGTGTTGGTGATGTAGCGCAGGCGGTGCTTCACCTCCTGTGGCCAGGGCAGGTCGCGCAACTGGTTCCACAGCGGCGGCACCCCGGCGAGGCCGGTTACGTGGTGCCTGGCCGCCGCGCGTATGACGTCGCGCGGCAGCAGGTAGTCCATGAGGGCGATGGAGGCGCCGGCGGCGAATGCGCTGGTCAGCTGGCTCAGGCCCGCATCGAAACTCAGTGGCAGCACGGAGAGCAGGCGGTCCTCGGCGGTGTTCTCAAGGTAGGCGGCGACGCTGCGCGCGCCGGCCACCAGGTTGCGATGCGACAGCACCACGCCCTTGGCGTTGCCGGTGCTGCCGGAGGTGTACAGGATTGCCGCCATGTCGACGTCGATGCAGCGGTGCATCGCGCCGGGCTCTCCGCCCGCGACGAACTCGTCGTAGTCAAGCAATGCCTGGGGCAGGTCCGTCGGTGGCTGGGCCGGGCGCTCATCGACCAGTACCAGCGTATGCAGTTCGGGGCACCCGGACAACACCTCGCGCAGTTGGTCGAGTCGGTCCCAGGAGGTCAGCAGTACCCGTGTATTGCTGTGCGGGAGAATGTGCGCCAGCTGGCGAGCCTTGAGCACGGGATTGAGGGGTACGAAACAGCCGCCGGCACGGGCGGCGCCGAACAGGCCGAATACCGTGTGCAGTTGCTTGGGGAGGTAGACGGCCACCCGGTCCGAACGTGCGACGCCCAGGGCCATCAGGCCGGCGGCAAATGCATCGACGTTCGCCTCCAGCTCCGCATAGGTCAGCGACTGGTTCTTGTGGACCAGTGCGGTCGCAGTGGGGCGGAGCTCAGCGCTGTGCGCAATGAGTTCGTGTATGAGGTCGGGCATAGGGTATGGCTTTATCCCGGGCCCAGTCCCGGTATGAATGGCGTGGCAAAGGGGCTATTGTAGCCCATAAGCAGCGCCGCAATAAGCTGGCGGAGGAGGGTAGGCCTTTGACGGACAGGCTGTGCCGATGCAGACATCGCGGTGGGCGCCGGCGCACGCTCGTGCCGCTGTTGGCGGTGCTGTTTGCGCTGTGTGCCGCGCAACCCGCTGTGGCAGCGGACCTGGCCGACGTAATCGACAAGGTACGGCCCTCGGTGGTCGGCATCGGCGCGACTTACCCCAAGCGCCAGCCCAATCGCCGCGGCGACCCGATCATCTATGCGGGAACCGGTTTCGTTGTTGGTAACGGGCGCCAGGTCATTACCAACTACCACGTTCTACCGCAGAACCTCGACACGCGGAACAGGCAGCAACTGACGGTATTTTCCGGCCGCGGCGCCTACGTCATCAACCACCGCGCGCGCGTGGTGCGGGTGGACGAGGAGCGCGACCTCGCGCTGCTGGAATTTGACGGTACGCCGCTGCCGGCGCTGGAACTGGGTGATTCCTCGCGGGTAAGAGAGGGGCAGGAGATTGCCTTTACCGGTTTTCCACTGGGCACCGTGCTGGGCCTCTTCCCGGCCACGCATCGCGGTATTGTCTCGGCTATAACCCCGATTGCGCGCGCGCTGGAGAATGCGCGCGACCTGACCCCGGCGCAACTGCGCCGCATGCGCAACCCGTACCTCGTATTCCAGCTCGATGCGGTGGCCTATCCCGGCAACAGCGGCAGCCCGCTGTTCGAGACGGATTCCGGCAAGGTGATTGGCGTCATCAACGCGGTTATCGTCAAACGCAGCAGGGAGTCGGCGATCAGCTATCCATCGGGCATCAGCTTCGCCATCCCCTCGCACTTCATTGAGAAATTGCTCAAGCCAGCGCCTTGAATTCACGCCCATCCATATTGCTGGAGGTTTACCTGCTGGTCTGCGCCGGTATTGTCTACGGCTCGCTGTTTCCCTTCTGGTTCCATTTCGACTTGCACCCGCAGGCGGTGCCCGGGTTTCTCGCCTCCTGGCGTGACGTCAACAGCTTCAGCGATATCCTGGGCAATGTGGGCCTGTTCGTTCCCTATGGCTATTCAGCGCGGCTGCTGGCGCTGCGCAGCCCGCAGCGCGGGCGGGCCCTGCGGCTGCTCCTCGGCGGGATCCTGCTGGCCGTGTGCTGTCAGAGCGGCCAGCTGTTTATCCCCGGTCGCGATCCCTCGATCGCAGACGTGTATAGCAACTCTGCCGGGATCGCGCTGGGCTGGGTGGCGGCCCGCCTGTTGCCGTTGGGGACCGGCAGTGAATTGCTCGGCGGTAATCCACGCCGCCAGCTCACCCTGGTGATCGCCCTGGCATGGGTGCTGTGCCAGCTCCTGCCGCTGGTGCCGACAATCGACCTGCAGGTATGGAAAGATTCACTCAGGCCGCTGTTGTACTACCCGCGCGTGCACTGGCACGAGACAGTGCTGGGGCTGTTCGCCTGGCTCACCTGTTTTCACCTGCTCCAGTTCCGGGTGGGACTGCGGCTGGGTGTCGTGCAGTTGTCGGGTTTCGTCCTGGCGTTACTGTTGCTCAAGGTGTTGATCGTGGCCAACTACCTGGCCTTCAATGCCACGCTCGGTCTGCTGGTGGCCGCGGCGCTGTGGCCGTTGCTGGGCGCTCGCCTCTCCCCGCAGCCGCTCGCATGGCTGCTGCTCGGCGCCTTCGCGCTGTACGCGCTGGCGCCCCTCGAGTTGCGCCCTGCGCCGCGCGATTTCGGCTGGCTGCCCTTCAGCGGCTACCTGCAGGGTTCAATGCTGGTGAACGCCATCGCCCTGTGTCGCAAGGTGTTCATCTTTGGCGCCCTGGCCCTTTTGCTGCTGGTAGACCAGCCCGCGCCCATGCGCCGGGCGCTGCTGATTGTCGGCACGCTGGCCGCGCTCGAGGTTCTGCAGCGCTGGGTGGGGTTGGGAACACCGGCGCTGACGGATCCGCTGCTTTTCATTGCCATGGCCTGGCTGATCCAGCGGCGCCTGCGCCACACCGCCAACGCCTGAGGGAACGCACGTCCGTCGGCTGGTGACGGCGCCCTGGTCTTTGGCCGCTGTTGGGCCTTGGCGTTATAATGGCGCGGGTTGCAAGCGGGGCGTTTTATGGATTTCTTCACGCGGCCGGCCGTATCGGTCCTGTTCGTCTGTACCGCCAATATCTGCCGTTCACCGATGGCAGAGGCCGTGCTGCGTGAAGAACTGAAACTGGCGCGCCTGCACCGCAGGGTCTCCATAGACTCCGCGGGAACCAACGCCACCCAGCCCGGCCATCCGAGTGACGGTCGTGCCCGGCAGGTGTGCGCGCGCGAGGGGATCGACCTGCGCAAGTCGCGCGCCCGGCAGGTAGTTGACCAGGATTTCTCGCGTTTCGATTACTTGCTCGCACTGGACAGCAGCAATCGTGACTGGTTGCGCGGCGCCTGCCCGCGCGAGCACATTGAGCGAATTTCCCTGCTGGGCGACTGGGCGCGCCCCACCCCCGTGGGAGATATCCCCGATCCCTACTATGGCAGCATGACCGGTTTCGAGGAGGTCCTGGCACTGTTGCACCGCTCGATCGACGGATTCCTCGTGCACCTTACGGATCGCCTGCAGTAATTCGCGGAGAGCTTGCGCAAAATGCCGGGTCGGGGAGTGTGGATTGTAAAATGTCGGGAAATAGCCGCCGAGCTGTATTAATACCAAGTCCGAAGAGCGCGGCAGGCGTATATTTACCGAGCATTCGCAGGACAAACTGGCTACACTGGGCGCCACGTGGGACGCTCAGATAATAACGATTAATCGGGGAACTGGATGTGGGCTGTATGCGCTACCCATTGAGCGAGAATTTTCTGCGTTACTTCGATGTGGTGTACGCCGGATCGGCGGATCTGATGCAGGAGGTGTATGGCATCCGCTACCGTGTGTACTGCGAGGAGTTCAAGTACGAGCCCTCCGTCGCCTTTCCAGACAAGCAGGAGAAAGACGAGTACGACGAGTCTTCGCTGCACGCCCTCATCCTGCACAAATCTTCCGGCCTCGCTGCCGGGTGCGTGCGCATGGTCAGCGCCGCCCCCAATGACGAACCGCTGCCCTTCGAGAAGAATTGC
>JAWVYG010000178.1:0-6018 GCA_033722815.1 Halioglobus sp. | reverse complement strand
TCCTGCGGTTGGACACGCCGCGGCCGAGCAGTGCCAGGCCCAGCAGCAGCAGTGGCGCACTGCCTGGTACCGGTGCCTCGCCGGGGGGCAAATCGCCCTGCGTGCTGGTTTGCACCAGGTCGATCTTGAAGCCGTCATCGCCGAAGTCGAGCAGGGGGTCGCCGCCGCCGAAGACGGGGTTGTAGGCCGCGATCAGCCAGCTGGTGGACTCCACGGCGGTGCCGATGGCGTAGTAGCTCAGGCCCACGCCCTGGTAGTTGCCAACACTGGTGTAATTGCCGCCGTTGCTGTCGAGGATGCTCGCCCAGTCCTGGCCCGCCAGGCCGGCGGAGCCGGTGCCGTCCCACGCGAGGATAGAGATATCAGCCATGTCGGTGCCGGCACCGACAGCCCAGGTAAGGTCGAGACCATCCAGCGTCACCGCGGTATCGAAGGTGAGCAGCAGGCCGTCGCGGGAGCCGCCGCTTTGGTCGGTGGACACGGAGTCAATCGAATGGTCCGGGGGCTGGGTGGTTTCGTCCTGGTTCTCCATGCCCAGGGAGGCGCCACTTTGCTGCCAGTTGAGCTTGGCGGTCTCGATGGAGTCGGGGGTGGTGGTGTCGTTGGTGTCCGACCAGCCGGTTACCGAGAGGTTGATGCCGCCGACGCTCATGTCTACGGAGTTGCCAAAGTTATCGCCGCCGGTGAAAGGCGTGGTACTGCTGCTCCAGTCCCACGTCTGCATGGCAGAGTAAGCCGGCGCCGCCTGCAGTGCGGCAACACATACCGCCAGAGCCCCCGCAGTCTTCAAGCCCTTGTAACTCACGTTGTATCCTCCTTACGCGACACCTGTTGTAACACTCCGTGTGTCGCCGGGTTTCGCTCAAATCCATTTCTGGACAGGATTCATAGCAAAACTCGGGCCATAAAACTGTAAGATATTGTTTTTATTGTTATTTTTTTCATACCGAGCCCATCGAAAAGGGCCCTGGTGAGGGCAAACGTAAAGAATTCTGACGAGCACGGGACCAGCACCTGGCAGCCCCTGCCTGCACAGTTTAACTATTAATACTGCCCCCTCTCAGCGAGTGCTGTAGACCGGCAGCGGTTCCACCTCCCTGTAGTGCGCCTCGAGCTGCTCCAGGGTCAGCGGCTGGTCCGACTGCAGGATGTGCTCCTCCCGCGGCGAGCGCCACAGCGCGGTCTTCACGCCGTTGCAGGTGAGGCACTGCCCGTTGAACCCTCCCGCCGCATCGCTGGCCAGCCAGACCAGCCCCAGCGCCACATCCTCGGGCTCGCCGAAACCCAGCTCGCGTGCGCTCTTGCCCGCCTTGTCGATGATCGGCTGGGTCATGTCCGTGCGCGCCACAGGCCACATGGCGTTGACACGTACGCCGGAACGCGCCAGTTCCTTCACCGCGGTATACATCATGCCCATCAGGCCGGCCTTGGCGGCGGCGTAGTTGGTCTGGCCGAAGTTGCCGACCAGGCCGGAGGCGGAGGTGATATGGATGATGTGGCCGCCGCCCTGCTCTTTCATGGCGCGGGCCGCTTCGCGCATGCCCAGGAAGGGGCCGCGCAGGTCCACGGCGATGACCTCGTCGAACTCCTCGTCGGTCATCTTCAGCAGCGTGCGGTCGCGCACGATCCCGGCGTTGTTGACCATGACATCGATGCCGCCGTAGGCCTCGACGCAGGTCTCGACCAGTCTGCGGCAGACGGCGCTGTCCGCCACGGAACCGGGCACGGCGCGCACCGGGGCGCCCTTCTTGCGCAACTCGGCCTCCACCTGCGCCAGCGCCGCCTCACTGGTACCGTTGATTACGAGCGATGCCCCCTGCGCGGCGCAGGCCAGGGCGAAGTGCCTGCCCAGGCTGCGCGAGGAACCCGTGATCACCATGCGTTTACCGTCCAGCCTGCCCATTGTGCGTCTCCGTCTGCGTGCTCAAATGGCGAGAAGTGCTAACCTTAGCACTACAATAATCAACTACCTGCCTGCAGGCAGGACAAGGTGAGCCCGCCATGCGACTTTCACTCATTCCAGGTGCGCTGCTCACTGCGTGCGCCCTGTGGGCCGAGCATGCCCCGGCGGTCGAACTGGAAGAAATCATCGTCACCGCCAACCGCCGCGAACAGAGCCTGCAGGACGTGGCCATCTCCGTGGCTGCCTTCACCGGCGAGTTCTTCAAGAACACCGGCACCAACAGCCTGAAGCAGCTGGAGCAGTATACACCCAGCCTGAAAATTGCCCCGGTGCAGGACAGCCGTTCCACCTCCATCCGCATCCGCGGTATCGGCTCCATCGGCAGCAATGCCGGGATCGACCCGAGCGTGGGCCTGTTTATCGACGGCGTCTACCAGGGCCGTGCGGGAATGAGCATCGCCGACTTCATGGACACCGAGCGCGTCGAGGTATTGCGCGGTCCCCAGGGCACCCTGTACGGCAAGAACACCGCTGCGGGTGCGCTGAATATCATCTCGCGCGCGCCGGCGGAGCAGTTCGAGGGTGAGCTGGAGGCGGTCATCGGCAACTACGATGCGCTGGAGTTCCGCGGCCTGGTCAATGTGCCCTTCGGCGGCGAGGGCAGCGCCACGCGCCTTGCCGGTTACAGCGTGATGCGCGACGGTTTCGACGACAACCGCACGCTGGCCGAAGCAACCAACGACGCCGAACGCTGGGGCGTGAAGAGTCGCACGCACCTGCAGCTGGGCGATGCGGGCAGCGCATTGCTGACACTGGACTACGCGGAAGAAAACAGCGACTGCTGCGCACCGGACATCATCGACTACATCGGGGTGGGATCGGCACTGGGCGTGGATTTCGCCGACCTGGCCCAGGCCGCGGGCGTGGCGCTGCCGCCGGTCGACCCCTTCGACCGCGACCTCTACTTCAACCAGCCCTGGACCAATGAGGTCAGCGTGGGCGGCGTGTCGGCCCAGTGGGAGCTGGAGATGGACAACGAGCTGGCCATCACCTGGCTCAGCGCCTGGCGCACGTACGCCAACGACTCAAGGTTCGACGGTGACTTTTCCCCCTTCGAGGCGGTCAGCGGTGCGGCAGACGTCGACCTGGACCAGTACTCCAGCGAACTGCGCGTGACCTCCCCGGAAGGAGACAATTTCGACTACGTGGCGGGACTGTACCTGTTCTACTCAGAGATGCAGACCGACGGCGAGACCGGCATGCTGGCGGAACTGGGACAGCTGTTCGCCAGCGGACTGATCTTTCCCAACGGTTCGATCAACTTCGACAGCAATCGCCACGAGACCGCCAGCGGCGCACTGTTCGGGCAGGCCAACTGGCACCTGGACGAACAGTGGCGCCTCACCGTCGGCGCGAGGGTGACCTACGAGCAGAAGCAGCGCCAGGGCCTGCAGCGCACCGAGCCGACAACGGTACTGGACGCGCCGCCCATCGCCGGGCCGGACGTGGCAACGGACGACTCGCGCTCGGAGGTGGAGCTGTCACCCTCGATCAGCCTGAGCTGGTTCCCGCGCAGCGACCTGATGCTCTACGCCAGCGCCAGCCAGGGCTTCAAGTCCGGCGGCTTCAACCAGGTGCGCACGGCGATCGGCGCACCGGCGGAGTTCGACGACGAGCGCTCGCGCAACTACGAGATAGGCTGGAAAGGCAGCTGGCTGGAGCGGCGCCTGCAGGTGAACGGCACGTTCTTCTTCGTGGACTACGACGACTTCCAGGCCCAGGGATTCGACGGCGCCAACATCACCGTGCGCAACGCGGGCTCACTGGAGAGCAAGGGGGTCGAACTCGACGTGGTCCTGGTGCCCAACGCCAACCTTTCGCTGGGTGCCGCCATCGGCTACAACGACGCCGAGTACGCCGAGTTCGATACCGGCGAGTGCACCATGGCGCAACTGTTTGCAGTCACCGGCGGCAATCCCTTCATTCCGCCGGATTGCGTGCAGGACCTGGGCGGCCGTGTGCTGGATAACGCGCCGGAATGGACCGTGAGCACCTTCGCGCACCACGAGGCGGACCTGTCGAGCGGGTTGGGCTGGTTCGGCAGGCTCGAGTACAACTACACGGACGAGTACTACATGGCCCAGGACCTGGACGAGGCGCTGCTCAACGAAGACGCCCAGCTGGTCAACCTGCGCGTGGGTATTCGCGACACGGACAGGACCTGGGAAGCCGTTGCCTGGAGCCGCAACCTGCTGGACGAGGAGACCTTCGTTATCGGCTTCGACGTGCCGGTGGTCAGCGGCTACGCGGCGATCAACGCCCCGCCAAGAACCTACGGACTCACCGTCAACTATCGTTTCGACTGAGGGGCAGCCCGCTTTTTATCCCCTGGTCCGCCCCGTATACTGGCTGCAGGCGGCACCGGTAACCGAAGGAACACAGCTATGAGTCTGCCCCGGATCATCTACCTGTTGCTGGCCGTCGCCGGCGCCATCATGACCTGGACGTTCAACCTGCAGTTCATGCAGGAAGCGGGCGGCGCCTTCGATCTCGGCAGGTTCCTCGCCGACAGCTCCACCAACGCCGCGTCGAAGTCACTGAGCTGGGACCTGGCTATCGCCTGCATCGCGGGTTTGGTCTGGCTTGTCCTCGAAGCCCGGCGGTTGGGTATGCGCTTTGCCTGGATGTATGTTCTGCTGACTTTCGGGGTGGCCTGGGCCTTCGCCTTCCCCCTGTTCCTGTTCATGCGCCAGGGTAAACTGGAGCAGTCACAGGTGGCGGCAAGTTGAGCAGCGGCCAGGGCAATGCTTCCGCTGACGACAACTACGCGGACAAAAGTACAGCACAAACGGGATACCGCGACGTGAATGACGCCATCCCACAGTTCGCAGCCGACACCCATTCGGGACTGCATCGCAGCCTCAACGAGGACAGCTTCGGCGCCTACCCCGACCTGGGACTGTGGCTGGTTGCAGACGGGGTCGGCGGCCACTCCTGCGGCGAGATCGCCAGCAATATCGTGCGCAGCACCCTGCGCGAACAGGTGGCCGGGGGCGCGTCGCTGGAGTCCGCGGTTACTGCCAGCCACGACGCGGTGCTGCGGGCGATCGAATCCGGCCAGGGGGCCGCCGGCATGGGTTCCACGGTGATCGCCCTGCGCCTGTCGGGCAACGACTACGAGCTGTGCTGGGTAGGCGACAGCAGGGCCTACCTGTGGGACGGCGCTCTGCGCCAGGTCAGCCACGACCACAACCGTGTGGCCGAGCTGTTGGCGAGCAATGCCATCACCCGGGAACAGGCCGCGAACCACCCGCAGCGGCATGTGCTGACCCAGTCCCTGGGAGTGTCTCCGAGTATGGAGCTGGCGCCCGGCCGCGCAACCGGCACGCTGCAGCCCGGCGATGCCCTGCTGCTGTGCAGCGACGGCCTCACCGACGAGTTGTCGGACAGCCTGATTGCCCACCTGTTGCAGGACCATGCCACACCGCGCGCCCAGGTCGATGCGCTGATGAGTGCCGCACTGGATGCGGGTGGGCGCGACAACATCACGGCGATCATTGTCAGCGCCGTCGCGCCGCCGGCAGACAAAGCGGACATCGCCACCGATGAATTCCTGGAAACCACCCAGGACAACCGCCGCAGTGCCAGCGGCGGCAAACCCAATGACGGCAGGTTCCCGCTGCGCGCATTGATCCTGCTAAGCGCACTCGCGGTGCTGGCCGTAATGATCCTTCTTTAACGGCGGGAGACCAGACCTGGATATCGTCGGCAGGACAATCGGGCGCTATGAGATCGGCGAGCACATCGGCGAAGGCGGTATGGCGCAGGTTTACCGGGCGTTCGACCCCGAAATCGATCGCACCGTGGCCCTGAAGGTACTGCGCGAAGAGCACTCGCTGGACGAGGAGCGGATGAGCCGCTTTCTCAAGGAGGGCAAGGCGGCCGGGGCGCTGACACACCCCAACATCGTCACCGTCTACGATGTCGGCGACATCGACGGCGCCCCGTACATCATGATGGAACTGCTGGAGGGACAGACACTCGGTGACCTGCTGCAAAACAACGAGCGCCTTGACATACAGACCATCATCGACATCGCCATGCAGCTGGCGGAC
>JAWVYG010000177.1:0-6044 GCA_033722815.1 Halioglobus sp. | reverse complement strand
GCCGCGGCGCCCGCGTTGTTGGCGCGGGCCTTCCCGGTTATGGTGCGCAGGTAATCCGACAAAGACAAAGGATGCGATCTTGGAACCCGATGGTATGACCGCCGGTGCTCTGCTGGCACAACTGGGCGCCGGCGATGTCAGCGCGGTCGAACTACTGGACTGGTTCGTTGCGCGCCATGCAGCCCTGAATGAGCGGCTCAACGCGATCGTGGCGACGGATTTCGACCATGCGCGGCAGCGCGCGCGGGCGGCGGACGATGCGCGGGCGCGGGGTGAAAGCTGGGGGCCCCTGCACGGCCTGCCACTGACGCTGAAAGACAATATCGAGACCGTGCACCTGCCCACCACCTACGGTGTGCCCCGGTACGCCGACTACATGGCCGCGGCCAACGCCGATGTCACTCAGCTGCTGCTGGACGCGGGCGCAATTGTGTTCGGCAAGACGAATATGCCCGAGTTCGGCACCGATACACAGACCTTCAACGACCTCTACGGGCAGACCAACAATCCGTGGGATCTTCAGCGTACGCCGGGCGGTTCCTCCGGCGGCGCCGCGGCGGCGCTCGCGGCGGGCCTGACGCCACTGGAGATCGGCAACGATATCGGCGGGTCGATCCGGCTGCCGGCGCACTTCTGCGGCGTGTACGGGCACAAGCCGTCCTACGGCCTGGTCTCCCTGCGCGGGCCCAAACCCTGGGAACTGCAGCATGCCGATTATCCCTACGAGGCCGACCTGCTGGTCAACGGCCCGCTGGCGCGCAGTGCCGGCGACCTGGCGCTGGCCATGGAGGTGATTACCGGCCCTGTGCCGGGCTATCGCGGCACCCCCCTGTCCGCGCTGCCGCGCCCGCGCTCGGACAGCCTTGCCGGCTTTCGTGTCGGCGTGTGGCTGGACGACCCGGAGTATCCGCCGGATGGGGAGGTGGCTGCGGTGCTGCAGGCGTTCGTGGACCGGCTCGCCGCCACGGGCGCTCGCATCGTCGAGCGGCGCCCGGATATCAGCCTGAAGCGCGCCCACCAGATGCGCAACGAACTCGAGTGCGCCACACTGAGTCACACCTGGCCGCGCGACGTGTACGAGCAGGCCGTGCAGCAGGCGCAGGATGAGGCACCCCGGGACAGCGGCGCCCTGTCCTGGGCCGCGGCGACCACGATGCGCTACCGCCAGTGGTACGACCTCAACCGCGAACGCCTCATCGTGCGGCAGCAGTGGCACGACTACTTCAGGGATGTCGATGTGCTTTTGTGTCCCGTGGCGCGCATCGCTGCCCACGCGCACGACCACACACCGCTCACAGAGCGCATGGCACAGGTTGATGCGGGGGATTCGCCCTACTGGCCGGTGATGGGACCTTGGAATGCGCCCGCCCTGGTGGCGTGGCTGCCGGCAACCGTAGCGCCCGTGGGCCTGACGCCGGCGGGACTGCCGGTGGGCGTGCAGATCGTCGGTGACTACCTCGAGGACAACACGCCGCTGCAGTTTGCACAACTGCTGCAGCGGGAGCTGCTCGGGCCGCTGCGACAGCCGCCCGGCTTCGAGGTGTGACGCCTGCGGTGACTAGCTGAACAGCAGACCGGCCGCGGCCACCGCGAACAGGGTGCTGCCGGCCATGGCCAGGCACATGCTGATCTGGCGCGCGGTGCGTACGGTCCGCTGGTCTGCATCGCCGTGGAGCAGCGCCTGCCAGGCGTCGATGTATTGATGGATCAGTTCGCCCATGTCCAGTGAATCCCTTCCCCCATGACGTGATTCTGCCTGATTGCCCTGTGTGGGTCGGCGGCAACGGGTGTACCAACTACCGCCGCACAGGACGTACTTGCGCGAGACGAAAAAAAGTATAGACCGTATCATGCGCCCAACCAATGACCCTGATCAATGAGTGGTTATTCCCCGGTAGGGCTTCGCATCGCCTGTAGCGCGGCGAATCCAGCAGCGGTGCGTTCATAAAACTGGCATACGAGATGTACTGCAGTGGCTGGACCGTTGATTACCCGTCCATTGCGCCGCACGGGGTTGTCTCTGCGTGGAGCCTCCAGTGTGCGCCCGGTGGGAGGCGCGAGAGACAGCCTGGTGTTGGTGCGCAGCTGCTGCAGGAAGGCGGTAGGGTCGCCGGCCGTATGGTTGGCACTCTACCGTGGCTGGACTAGACTTACCGGGTTGTTCCATCGCCGTACCGGGTGGTAGCTTGCGGCAATTCCTGGAAGTTCCAGACAACCTTGGCAGGAGGTTTCTATGAGCAGTTTCTCAAGCAGGTCCCTTTATGTGGCGCTGTTGGCGCTGGCAGTATCGGGCGGCGCGCTTGCGCAGGTGCAGCAGGGCGGCGTCACGATCACCGGCGATGTCGACCAGGACACGACCGCCGTGGGCGGCGTCGTCACCAATGCCGGTGGAGCGGGCGGTACCGCGGTCACCCGGATAGGCAATGTCTCCGATTCAAGGGTTAGAGGGGATCTCGAGCAGGGGACCTTCGTCGGCGGTGCGGTGAATACCACGACCATCGGCGCCGGCTCCGGCGCCGCGACCGAGATAGGCAACGTGTCGGGCTCCACGATCAACGGGGATGTCGACCAGGATACGCGGGTGGTGGGTGCGGTCAGCACGATCTCCGGCGGTATCGTATCCAACGCCGTGACCAAGATCGGCAGCACCTCCGATTCGACGATCAACGACCTGGAGCAGGACACGACCGTGGGCGGTGTGGTTCTGACCAATGCCGCTGGCGCCGGCGCGGCAGCGAACACGGAGATCGGCGTGGTCGAGGACGTGCGCTCCGCGCGCGGGGATGTCGAGCAGCGCACCTTTGTCGGCGGCGCGGTACTGACGACGTCCGTGGCCGCGGGAGGGTCGTCGAGCACCGAGATCGGCGCGATCAAGGACAGTGCCATTGATGGCAGCGTTGAGCAGAATACGCGGGTGACCGGCGCGGTGACCACCACGGCCCTTGGCTCGCTCAATACCGCCGTCACCGAGGTCGGCAAGATCAACAAGGCCAGGGTAACCGGCGACGTCGAGCAGGACACCACCGTCGTCGGTGTGGTGAGTACCACCAGCGCAGGGCTGGGTACCGATGCGTGCACGAGCATCGGCACCATCGGCAAGTCGGACTGCGACGGTGACTCGCTGGACGACCTCGTCGACAGCATAGAAGATGTGCACGATCGGTAAACGCACGGTGAATGGCACCACCCGGGACGCCGCGCTCCTGTCGCGGACCCGGTGGTCGAGGGGCTTAACATGAAGCCAATTGCGACAAGAGCGGCGAGCGCGGTGATAGCACTTGCGCTGCCGCTGGCTGCGCTGGGCAAGGAGTACAACCAGACCGAGGGTCTGGCGCCCGAGCAGCAGGTGAAGGTGAATAAAGTTATCGCCAAGTCGCGTACCCTGGCCAACCAGGGCGCCGCAGATGTCGAGGACGGCGACGCCATTGTCAGCGAGGGCGAGGTCAACACCGACTGCGGCGAGTTGTCCATCGGCAATGTCGAGACCGGCCAGCGCTTCGGCAGGCAGCGGGTGGAAGTCGAGCGCGACATCATCATCACCGGGGACGTGATCAACGTCGCCACCGACTGCCGCCGGCGGCGGCGCTAGCCGGGTTCCCGGTTCGATGAGGCTCTAAGGAACGCTCCTTGCGCACCACGGTAAGACTTCTCGCCGCGACCGTCGCCCTTCTGCTCGGGGCCTGTTCCGCGAACAAACCCGCGCCAAAGGCCGAGCAGGTCGTGCAACCCGCGGCGCGCCCGGTGCACAACCTCACCAGCTTCTCCCGCGCGCTGTCCTGCATGGACGACCTGCTGCTGGACCACGGCGTGCAGAACGTCATCATCACCAGCCAGGGCATACCGGACGCCACCGGAGAGATTCGCCTGGGCACGAAGGACATGCTGATCTCGGCGATCTCGCGGATGTCCACGCGCAGCGGCGCGTTCAGCTTCGTCGATTATGACCAGCGGCACCTCGATATCAACGCCCTGCAGGACCTGGTGGGGTTCACGCAGGACTTTCGCGTACCGAACTACTACATCCGCGGCGCGATCACCCAGTTCGACGAGCAGATCCTCTCCAACAGCAAGAGCGGTGGCGTCTCGCTGGAGTTCATCGACGCGGGCAAGAGCGCCAATCGCACCAGTTCCATCGTCTCCATCGACCTGAACATCGGCAACCTGCTGACCCGGCAGATCCTGCCGGGCACGTCGGCCAATAACTCGATTGTGGTCAGTCGCGACCGTGCGTCCAGCGATGTCAACGGCTCGATCGACAAGCTGGAGCTGGGTTTCAGTTTCAGCCTGACCCTCAACCGCAGCGAGGGCATGCACCAGTCGGTGCGGACCCTGCTCGAACTCAGCGTGATCGAGTCGCTGGGCAAGCTGACCCAGGTACCGTACTGGCAGTGCCTTGGTGCGGGCGATACCAGTACCGCGATGCTGGCCCAGGCCCGGGGCTGGTTCGAGGGCATGAGCGCCACGGAGCAGTTGGCCTTCGTACAGCACGCCATGCGCAGCAAGGGGCTGTATAACGGCCCGGTCGACGGACGCCCGGCCACGCCCGAGCTGCGCAGCGCAATCGGCAATTACCAGGCCGGCAAGAACCTGCTCGCAGACGGGCAGGTGAACTTCCAGCTCTACGCGTCGCTCATCGAGGAGGACCTGCGCCTGTCACGGCGACCCGCGAAGCAGCCGGAATTACTCGTAGACGCGCAACAGGCCGCCCCGGCCAACTCGCTTGCCCTGGCGCTCGAGCCGGACCGGCAGGGCGGTGCGCCCTACCGCGTGGGCGACACGCTGTCGATCACCGTGCAGACCAACGAAGACGCATTTGGCTACTGTTACTACCGCGACGGCGTAGGGCAGGTGGCGCGCCTGTTTCCCAACCGCTTCCAGCCCGACCCGCTGCTGCTGGCCGACAAGCCCGTCAGGATTCCCGGTGTGAACGCACAGTTCGACATGGTCATGGAGCAGGCCGGCGCCTCGGAGGAGATACTCTGCCTGGCCTCGAAGCAGGAGCTGGGTATCAAGCTCCCCAGCGCCCTGAAAGAGGGTGATCTCGTACCGCTGTCCATGCAGTCCCTGGCCGAGGTGGCACAGGCCTTCCGCAGCCTGGACAGTTCCGTCGTGGCCCGGACGCTGTCGATCAGCGTGGCCAGGTAGGCCGTAGCCTTTCGGTCACCTCCCGGCCTGCCTCGCCTGCATTCGCATGCCAAATTCCGGCAGTGGCCACGTCCCCACGTTGGGGTCAGGTCTCCCATTTCCCATTTCTCATGAGCAAAAATGTCGTCAGAAAAAATGGGAAATGGGGGACCTGACCCCGTAACTGTGCTTCATGCCAAAGACGGATGTTCAGCAATGCTTTCGGATACCAGGCGCCATTGTTATCTTGATGCGTCAGGCTTCAGGTTCATGACAAACCACTTCGATGTTATGCCCGTCCGGTCCGATAACGAAGGCGGCGTAGTAGTTTGAGTGGTATTGCGGACGAAGACCGGGTGCACCGTTGTCCTTTGCCCCCGCTTCGATAGCCGCGCTGTAGAAGCTCTCGACCTGCTCGCGATTCTTTGCCCTGAAGGCCAGGTGCAGATGCGTGGCCTTCTCCTCGACTTTACGGATACACAGCGATGCATCGCTCTGCGGAAACCAGATCTCGAGGCCCAACTCGCCCTCCGGCGCTATTTCTGCACCGAGCGGTGCCAGCGCCTTGAGGAAAAACGCCTTGCTCGCGGCATAGTCGCCGACCCCGAATACGACGTGATCGAACATAGTTCTCGTGACTCTCCTGCATCCCGGTCAAGTCTAACGGCAAGGTAAATTGACTAACAGTATTGAAAAACCACAGTCAGGATTCCCCAGGCTTTCGTGTCGAGCCAGATGCAGACTCCAGGGTTAGTCTGATCCAGAAGTCCGCAACACAGTGGGGTCACACAGTGGGGTCAGGTCTCCCATTTCCAATTCGTTCTGCTGCCATAATTACGCATGGTAAATGGGAGACCTGACCCCTTCCCCGGACCCCTTTCCCGCGCGCATGGGAAATGGGAGACCTGACCCCTTTCCTG